>JAEZHS010000503.1 GCA_023436825.1 Pseudomonadota bacterium
CCTCATGGTTCATGAGCGCGCGGGACGCGCGCGGTCCGGAAGACAAATGACTTGAGCGGATTGGAACGGACGATGAGACTCCACTGGCGCGATCTTGGAAGCTCTCGCGCCGATAGGGCCGACGGCAAATTCGTCGAGCTCACGGGCTTTCCGCTTTCATCGCTGGCGATACCGACCGCCGACCGCTTCGTGATGATGGCCGAGCCCGGCTGCTGCGCGGGCTGCGTGCCGGCCAACCCGCTGGCCGTGGTCGAGGTCTTCGCCGACCAGCCGCTGAAGCTCGGCACCGGGCCGTTGCGCCTCACAGGCACCTGGCGGGTCTCGTCCGATGCCGACGGCTGGCGCTACCAGCTCCATGGCGCCGAGGTGAAGCGTGGCGTGACCCGGCGCGCGCTGATGGCGGCGGGCCCGCTCTTTTGCCTGCCGGCGGTGGCGGCGATGGCGCAGGCCGACGGCATGGCGGTCGATGTCCACAGTCATGCCGGCAACCTGATCCAGGTGAGCTACGGTCGCGGCAGTTTCGGGCCGGTGGCCGAGCCGATGCGCCAGGGCGGCGTGTCGGCGATCTGCCTCGCTGTCGCCTCGGACGGGCCGATCATCAAGACCATGGACGGCCGCCTGCGGCCAAGCCGAGATCCGCGTCCGGGCGAGCTCTACGATTTCACGCGGCGGTCGTTCGAGAAGATCCACACGCTGGCAGGCGAGCAGCAATTGCCGCTCCTCAGGACGGCAGCGGATCTCAACGGCGCGCGCGCAAGCCGGCCGTCGATCATCGTCTCGTCCGAAGGCGCCGATTTCCTCGAGGGCAGGATCGAGCGCCTCGACGAAGCCTACCAGCGCTGGGGGTTGCGGCATCTGCAGCTCACGCACTATCGGCCCAACGAGCTGGGCGACATCCAGACGGAGCCCAGCGTGCATGGCGGCCTGACGGCGTTCGGCGTCGAGGTCATCCGACGCTGCAACCAACTGGGCATCGTGGTCGACGTGGCGCACGGCACCTACGAGTTGGTCAAGAAGGCGGCGTCGGCGACCACCAAGCCGCTGGTGCTGTCGCACACCTCGCTGACCGAGCGGCCGGCGGCGTGGACGCGACGCATCCTGCCCGATCATGCGCGCGCCATCGCCGCGACCGGCGGCGTCATCGGCATCTGGCCGGTCCTGGCCTACTTCCCCAACATCGTGGCCTATGCCGACGGCTTTGCGCGCATGGTCGATGTCGTCGGCATCAACCATGTCGGCTTGGGCACCGACCAGCTCGGCCTGCCCGGCGGCAGCACGATGCCGAGCTATGCCGATCTGCCGCAATTGGCTGCCGCTTTGCGCCGCAGATTCTCGCCCGAGGAAACGGCCAAGCTGCTGGGCGGCAATTATCGGCGGGTCTTTGCCGCTAGCCTGCCTAACTGAGCAGCGGCAGGCTGATCGTCGCCTGCAGTCCCTTCGCGCGGTTGATGAGGATGACATCGCCGCCGTGGTGGCGCGCGATGGCGCGGGCGATGGACAGGCCGAGCCCGACCCCGCCGGTCTCGCGATTGCGCGAATTCTCCAGGCGATAGAAGGGTGCGAAGACCTGCTCCATCACCTCGTCCGGAATGCCCGGTCCATCGTCTTCGATGACGATGTCGATGCTCTTCGAGGTGCGCGAGACGCCGACACGGGCGCATTCACCATAGCGAACGGCATTCTCGATCAGGTTGCGGATCGCTCGGCGCAGTGCGTCGGGCCTGCAGCGGTAGTTGATCGCGGCGCCTTCGACGAAGGAGACATTGTGGCCAAGCTCCGCCAGGTCGTCGCACAGGCTTTCCACCAGGGCGGACAGATCGACGGCGCGGGTCGCTTCGGCCGTGGCCTCTTCCTGCGCGAAGGCGAGAGTGGCCTCCGTCATCGTCTGGATCTCGCCGATGGTCTTCAGCATCTTCTCCTGGACCTCGGGGTCGGTCACGAACTCGGCGCGCAATCTCAAGGAGGTGAGTGGCGTTCGCAGGTCGTGGCTGATGGCTGCCAGCATGCGCGTCCGATCCTTGACGAAGCGGTCCAGGCGCTCCTGCATGCGATTGAAGGCTTCGGCCGTCTGCCGGATGTCGTCCGGTCCCGATTCGGGCAGCGGCTTGACGGATTCGCCGCGGCCGAGAGCTTCCGCCGCGACCGCAAGACGGCGCATTGGCCTTGCGATGCTCCGTGCGACGAAGACGGCGATCAGGGACAGGATCACCGCCGTTATGCCGAGCGAGATTCCTGACTGCGACGTCCACATGGAGTTCGCAATCGTCTTGGAGTAGGCTGCATTGAGCCAGGCGCCGGTCTCCAGGCGCACCGCGATCCCCATACCTTTGGATTCGTCGAGATAGAGGAATTTCGCCGGTCGCGAGAGCGGCCATGCGTGCGCCGGAAGCGTCGCCCAGGTCAGATGCGCCATCGCGGCGGCGGCGGCGACGATGCTGCCCGAGGGATAGGGCGCTTGCAATGCCTGCCGCTCCACCAGGCGCTGGCCATGGACCGACTGCGACAGCGTTGGCAGCGGCTGGGCGAGCACGGTCCACGCCTCGTGCCGCCAGGCAGTGCTGTCGACGGGTTCGTCGCGCGTGACCCAGAACCGCGTATATGCCGTGTTGCTGGCATTCAGGATGTCGTTTTCGAGCGTCGGCGGCGTCGTCTCGAGCAATTGGGCGAGGGAAGCGGTCCGAACGAGGAACTCGCTCTTGGCGGCCATGAACAGGGCCCGGCCGCGCTCGTCCCACGAGATCATGAACCCGATGACCTGTGAAAGGCCGAGGGCCAGCAGCATCGCGACGATGATCTGCGCAGCAAGGCTGCGTGCCCACAGGCGTTTCATGCCTCCTCCACTTCGGCGGTGAAGCTGTAGCCGCCGCCCCAGTGGGTCTTGATCAGTACCGGCATCTTGGGATCGAGCTCGATCTTCTTGCGCAGCCGACTGACCTGATTGTCGATGCTTCGGTCGAAGGCTTCCGCCGCGCGACCTGCGGTGAGATCGAGGAGCTGGTCGCGGGTCAGCACCAGGCCGGCGTGATCGAGGAAGGCCTTGAGCAGGCGGAACTCGGCCGTGCTCAGCGGCACGCCGACGCCTTCGGCATTCACCAGCTCGCGCCGTCCCACATTGAGCAGCCAGCGGTCGAAGCGGATCGCCTTGGCCTTCAGCTTGTCGCGTTGCGGCGGCAGGCTGTTCACGCGCCGCAGCACCGCTTTGATGCGCGCCAGCAGCTCACGGGGATTGAACGGCTTCGTCAGATAGTCGTCGGCGCCGATCTCGAGGCCGATGATACGCTCGGTCTCCTCGGCCATCGCCGTCAGGAAGATGATGGGCAGGTTCGTCGTGCTGCGCAGATGGCGGCAGACGGACAACCCATCCTCCCCCGGCATCATGATGTCGAGAACGACGAGATCCGGAGCGCTGCGCTCCAGGAGCCGACGCAACGCGGCGCCGTTCTCGGCGACGCTGACGCGATAGCCGTGCTGGCCCAGGTATTTGCTGACGAGATCGCGAATGTCGCGATGGTCATCGACCAGGGCAATGTGGGGTGCGGGATCCATGGTGTCGTCCAACCGACCAGTGAGTTACTGCAATGTGCAGAAAGCCGCCCTGAAAAAAGTTTATCAGAATGTGTCGACGGGCGGTTCTGGGACACTCAGTGACTCAAAACACCGTTCGCCGACAGAGCCCTGCGACAGATGCCTCCCATATTGGGCCGACCAGATCGAAAACCAGGGGTCGAACATGATGCACGGACAGCCCGACTCGAGCCATCGAATCCCCTTCGCGATGCCGTGGGCGTTCGACGGATCGACCTTGATCTGCGGCACGCCGCAGATGGAGCAGGCTTTTGGCGTCGTCTTGTTCGTCGACATCGTGGGATTTACCACGCTGTCTGAAGAGATCGACCCGGTTGAAGTTTTCACCCTGCTGTCCGGATTTCATCGTGAAATGGCCAGGCAGATCGCCAGTCATGGCGCGACCCTCGACGATTATGTCGGCGACGGCGCGGTGGCGATGTGGCTCGCTCCCCATTTGGAGGTGTCGATGCTGCAGGACGCGATCTCTTGCGGCTTCGCCATGCGTGGGGCGATGGAAAGCTGGAACCGCGATCGTCCCGCGGCGCTGCCCGCCGCCCGCATCGGCATCGGAATCCATGCCGGTCCGCTGGTCGTCGGCGCCACCGGGCTGCCGGGGCGCAGCAAGCTCGGCGCCTTCGGCGACACGGTGAATGTCGCCAATCGGATCGAGCGGATGACCCGCACCCTCGGCGCCGATCTCGTCGTTTCCGACGATCTCTTTCGCATGCTGGCCACGGAAGTGCCAGCCGATGAAAGGCTTTGCTCGTTTCCGCATGCGCTGACCACGCGTCTGCCGGAGCGCGGTCGTCCGATCCGGCTTCGCCCTGCGCTGTCCATCGGCTGAGAGCGGCAGATGTATCAAAGTGTGCGACTGTGCCGGCGCGCGACAACTGGCGACAAGAAACGCGATTTGCCGGCACAGTTCTGCGACAGGGCCATGCGAACGTCCGGCCCTGCAACGTTCGAGCAAACCTGACCTGCCGATGGTTTTCGGCATCACACATCTGTGAGAACCATGCGATCGCTGGCCGCTCGCGGAGCGCTCGGCTAGGCTCGCGACACAACTCCAACGACGGGAGACCGGGATGGCTGTCATCAACGTCAATGGCAAGGCCCTCAATCACAACGCCGACCCGCGGACGCCGCTTCTCTGGGTCTTGCGCGAGCAGCTCGGCCTCGCCGGGACCAAGTACGGCTGCGGCATCGCGCAATGCGGCGCCTGCACCGTCCATATCGACGGTGTCGCCACGCGCTCCTGTCAGGTGCCGGTGAACTCCGTCGGCAACAAGAAGGTCGTCACCGTCGAGGGACTCGCGGCCGACGGCACGCTGAACAAGATCCAGGCGGCCTGGGTGGCGGCCGACGTGCCCCAGTGCGGCTACTGCCAGAGCGGCATGGTGATGGCGGCCACCGCCTTGCTCGCCGCCAAGCCCAACCCGACCGACGCCGACATTGATGCGGCCATGACCAACATCTGCCGCTGCGGTACTTACGTGCAGGTGCGCGAGGCGATCCATGCCGCGGCCAAGGCCTAAGGGGAGGATGCGATCATGACGATTCATCAAACCTCTCTCGGTCGCCGCCGTTTCCTGGTGAGCAGCTCCGTCGTCGCCGGCGGCTTCTCGCTGGGCTTCTCGTTTCCCTTCGCCTCGGCCAACGCCCAGGAGGTCAAGGAGCTCAACGCCTGGGTGGTCGTCCATCCCGACGACAAGGTCGTGATCCGCGTCGCCCGCTCCGAGATGGGGCAGGGCACTCTGACCGGCCTCTGCCAGCTGGTCGCCGAGGAGCTGGAATGCGACTGGGCCAAGGTCACCTGGGAATATCCGACGCCGGGTGAGAACCTGAAGCGCAACCGCGTCTGGAAGAATTTCTCGACCGGCGGGAGCCGCGGCATCCGGGAGAGCAACCAGTATGTCCGTGAAGGTGGCGCCATGGCGCGCGAGATGCTGCTTGCCGCTGCCGCCGCCGAGTGGAAGGTTCCGGCCGGCGAGCTCAAGGTCGACAGGGGCGTCATCACCCACAGCTCGGGCAAGAAGACGACCTACGGCGCCGTCGCCGCGGCAGCCGCCAAGCTCGAGCCGCCGAAGGAGGTCAAGCTCAAGGACCCCAAGGACTGGGCGATCGCGGGCAAGCCGCTGAAGCGGCTCGATACGGTCGACAAGGTCACCGGCAAGCAGCTCTACGGCATCGACTTCACCATGCCCGGCATGCTGGTCGCCACCGTGCGCGCCTGCCCGGTGATCGGCGGCAAGCTCAGGAGCTTCGACGCCGCCAAGGTCGAGAAGATGCCGGGCGTGAAGAAGGTGGTGGCGATCGACGGCAACGCCGTCGTGGTCGTCGCCGATACCTACTGGAACGCGCGCACCGCGCTCGCCGCACTCCCGACCGACTGGGATATCGGCAAGCTGGGAGAGGTCCAGACCGAGACCATCAACGCGATGCTGAAGGAAGGCCTCGACGCCAGCGAAGCCTTCGTCGGCAACAAGGTGGGCGACGCCAAGGCGGCGATCGACGGCGCCGCCAAGAAGGTCACCGCGACCTACAGCTTCCCCTATCAGCACCACGTCACCATGGAGCCGATGAACGCCACCGCGCGCTACACGCCTGAGAAGTGCGAGGTGTGGTGCGGCACGCAGAACGGCGAGGCGGCGCTTGCCGCGGCGTCGGAAGCCTGCGGCCTGCCGACCGACAAATGCGAGGTTTACAAGATGCTTCTGGGCGGCGGCTTCGGCCGGCGCGGTCGCGCCGACTATGTCCGCCAGGCCGTACTGGTTGCCAAGGAGATGCCCGGCACACCGATCAAGCTCATCTGGTCGCGCGAAGAGGACATGACGCATTGTCAGTATCATCCGACGACGATGGCCAAGCTGACGGGCGGCCTCGATGCGCAGGGCAACCTGATCGGCCTGCACATCCGCATCTCGGGCCAGTCGATCCTGGCCTCGCTGCTGCCGCAGAACCTGCAGAACGGCATGGATCCCGTGGTGTTCCAGGGCCTGATGGCAAGCGGTGTCGAGGCAGCCTACGGCTACAGTGTGCCGAACCTGCTGATCGACCATGCCATGCGCAACCCGCACATCCCCGCGGGCTTCTGGCGTGGCGTGAACGTCAACCAGAATGCCGTGTACATGGAAAGCTTCATGGACGAGCTGGCCGATGCGGCGGGCCAGGATCCGTTGGCCTTCCGCTTGAAGCTGCTCAAGCCCAAGTGGGCGGCGGTGCTGCAGGCGGCCGCCGACAAGGCGGGTTATGGTAAGCCTCTGCCGACCGATCACTTCCACGGCATCGCCCAGGTCATGGGCTATGGCAGCTATGTAGCGGGCGTCGCTGAGGTCTCGGTGAGCGCGGACGGTCAGCTCAAGATCCACAAGATCACCGCGGCGACCAATCCCGGCCACGTGGTGAACCCGGCGCAGATCGAGCGCCAGGTCGCCGGCTCGTTCGCCTACGGCCTGTCGGCCGCGCTCTACGGCGAGATCACCGTCAAGGACGGCGCTGTCGAGCAGACCAACTTCGACAGCTATAACGTCATGCGCATCGACGAGATGCCCAAGGTCGAGACCGTGCTGGTCCCGACGCACGACTTCTGGGGCGGCGTCGGTGAACCCACCATCGCGGTGGCGGCGCCGGCGGTGCTGAACGGCATTGCCAAAGCGACGGGCAAGCGGGTGCGTAACCTGCCGCTGATGCATGCCGACCTCAAGAAGGCTTCATGAGGCATCGCCTGCTGTTGCCGGCGCTGGTCAGCGCGTTGTTGCTGGCCGGCGCGGTGGAGGCGGCGGACATGGCCCCGCCCGGCGCCAGTTCGTGCACGGGCTGCCACGCGACCCAGCGCATTCCCGATTCCGTCATCCCACGCATCGCCGGCCGCAAGGCGTCCGACATCGTCCAGTTCATGCGAGAGTATCGCAGCGGGGCCTGGCCCTCGAGCGTCATGGGCCGCATCGCCAAGGGCTTCGACGACCAGCAGATCGACGCCATTGCGGCCTGGTTCGCCGCCCAGCCGGAGTAGGCCATGGCGACACGGCGCACTTTTCTGAAGATCACCGCGGCGGCGAGCCTGGCGGCGCCGTCGATCGCCTCGGCGCAGGCGAGCGGCCGTGTCGTCGTGGTGGGCGGCGGTTTCGGGGGCGCCACGGCGGCGCGTACGCTGAAGGCGCTCGAGCCCAAGCTCGATGTCATCCTGGTCGAGCCCAACGCCACCTTCACGGCCTGTCCCTTCAGCAACAACGTGCTGGCGGCCCTGCGCGAGATCTCTCAGCAGCAGTTCGGCTACGACGACGTGAAGAAGGCCGGCGTGACGGTCGCGCAGACGTCTGCCACCGCGGTCGATGCTTCGGCGAAGACGGTGACACTGGCCGACGGCAACAGCCTCTCCTACGACCGGCTGGTGATGTCACCGGGCATCGACATCAACTGGGGTGCATTGCCTGGCTACGACGAGGCGGCCGCCGAGAAGATGCCGCATGCCTGGAAGGCCGGTGCCCAGACCATGCTGCTGCGCCAGCAGCTGCAGGCGATGGACGATGGCGGTC
Source organism: Pseudomonadota bacterium (assembly GCA_023436825.1). The sequence goes on from JAEZHS010000503.1 coordinate 8,103, forward strand.
TGGTCGTCATCTCCTCGCCGGCCAATCCGTTCCGTTGCCCGCCGGGCCCCTACGAGCGTGCCAGCCTGATCGCCTATTGGCTGAAGATCTGGAAGCCCAAGTCCAAGCTCCTGATCCTCGATTCCAAGGACACTTTCTCCAAGCAGCGCCTGTTCCAGAATGGCTGGGCCGAGCTCTATCAGGGGCTGATCGAATGGGTGCCGCTCAGCCAGGGCGGCAAGGTGACATCGGTCGATCCCTCGACGCTCACCTTCGTCACCGACTTCGCGCGCCACAAGGCCGCCGTCGGCAATGTCATCCCGCCGCAGAGGGCCGGGAAGATCGCCCAGCAGGCGGGCGTCGCCGACCGCACCGGCTGGTGCCCGGTCGAGCCGGTCGCCTTCGAATCGACGCTGCAGCCCGGCATCCATGTCGTCGGCGATTCGGCCATCATGGGCGGCATGCCCAAGTCGGCCTTTGCCGCCAACGCCCAGGCCAAGGTCTGTGCGGCGGCCATCGTCGAACTGCTGGCAGGGCGCAAGCCGGTCGATCCGATCCTGATCAATACCTGCTACAGCCTGGTGGCGCCCGATTATGGCTTCTCGGTCGCGGGCGTCTATCGGCCCGCCAAGGGCGTGCTGGCCGACGTTCCCGGCGCCGGCGGCAACAGCCCGCTCCAGGTGGTGGGCGGCTTCCGAGGCCAGGAAGCGCTCTACGCCTCGAGCTGGTTCAAGACCATCACGACCGAGGTCTTCGGCTGATCATGTGGCGTGCGGGCTTGCTCGCCGCGACCGTCATGGCTCTGCTTCCCGCAGCCTGGGCGCAGGAGCCGCGTTACACCGTCGTGGGCGACGCTATTCCCAGGCCACTCGCGGACAAGCCGGGCGATGCCGCGCGCGGTCGCGCCATCGTCGCCAACCGCAGCGTCGGCCTCTGCCTGCTCTGCCACAGCGGCCCGATCCCCGAGGAGCGCTTCCAGGGTAACCTGGCGCCCAGCTTGACGGGGGCGGGCGGGCGCTGGTCGGTGGGCCAGCTGCGCCTGCGCATCGTCGACGGCTCGCGTCTCAATCCCGACACGATCATGCCGCCCTATTTCCGAACGACAGGCCTGCAACGTGTCGCCAAGCCCTTCGAAGGCAAGACCGTCTTGACGGCCGAGCAGATCGAGGATGTCGTGGCCTATCTCGCGACCCTGAAGGAGTAGCCATGCCAGGGACGAAAGAGAGGACGACGAGACGGACCTTCATCGCCGGCGCTGCCGTGGTCAGCGTGCTGCCATTCGCGTCGGCACACGCCACGCCGGAAGCGATGGCGGCCGCCATCAAGGACGTCGTGGGCGACAACGCGATCCGCGAGGGCCGCGTGACGCTCGACATGCCGCCCCTGATCGAGAACGGCAATGCCGTGCCGCTCACCGTGTCGGTCGAAAGCCCGATGAGCGAGGCCGACCACGTCAAGGCGATCCACGTCTTCAACGAGAAGAACCCGCAGCCGCACGTCTTCGACGC
>JAEZHS010000521.1 GCA_023436825.1 Pseudomonadota bacterium
CGTTGATCTCGACCGGCGTGTTCTTGAGGAAGCTCGAATTGGCGCCCGAGCCGTCGGTGCCGTCGCCGCCCGACCAGCCGCCGGCGCCGCCGGTGATCGGGTCGATCGAGGCCATGATGGTGCGGCCGCTCCGGTTGTCGGTCGTCTTGACGTTCATGATGGCGCCGCCGCCGGCGGGCCCGGCGGGCAGCAGCTCGGGCACCGCCGCAGAGAAGGCGCCGATGGTGACGCCCTGCAGGCGGCTGCAGGTCATGCTGCGCATGCCGACGGCGGCGGGGAACTTCGGATTGAGGATCGTGCCCTCGGGGATGACGCAGCGCGCCGGCCGCGTGATGCCGCCATTCAGGAGAATCGTCGGATCGATGCTGTAGAGGCAGTAGGTGTAGCCCACCATCAGCAGGATGTGGCGTTCGGCGCCGCCGGTCGGGACGTTGAGCGACGATTGCAGCTGGGCGTCGGAGCCGGAGAAGTCGAGGACAGTCTCGTCGCCGCGGATCTTCAGGGTGAGCGCAAGCCGGACGGGCACGCCGCCCGGCGCATCCTCGTCGAGGTAGTCGGAGAAGAAGTAGTCGCCGTCGGGGATGCGGGAGAGCAGGGCGCGCGCCTGCCGTTCGCCGAGGTCGAGCAGGTCCTTTACGCCCTGGCGGAACACGTCGACGCCGAACTTGCGCACCATGTCGAGCACCTTGCGCTCGCCGGTGTTCATGGCCGCGATCTGGGCCTGCAGGTCGCCGTAATTCTGCTCGGGCATGCGGACGTTGGTCAGCATCACGTCGAGCAGCGCCTGGTTGAGCTTGCCCGCCTCGTAGAGCTTGTTGGGCGGGATGCGGATGCCTTCCTGGTGGACCTCCGTCAGCTGCCGCGACAGCGAGGCCGGCACCGCGCCGCCGACGTCGGTGTTGTGGATGTGGCTGACGGAGAAGGCCAAAAGCTCGTCCTGCCAGAAGATCGGCTTCCACATGTGCAGGTCGGGCGTGTGGGTGCACACGAAGCCGCTGTAGGGATCGTTGGTGATGCAGATGTCGCCGGGCCGGTAATCGCCGATCAGGCGGATGGCCTTGGCGTAGTCGAGCCCGATGAACCAGGTGGCGCCGAGGTCGCGCGGGCTGGCGAAGGTCATGCCGTCGGGCGTGGCGAGGCCGGTGGTGAAGTCCTCGGTTTCCTTCACGAAGGTCGAGTGCGCCGTACGGAACAGCGTGAAGGCCATGCTGTCGGCCGCGGCCTGCGCGTGATTGGCGAAGATCTGCAGCGTGACCGGATCGATGCGCATCGCGGATCTCCCTTACTGGCCGAGCGACAGAAGAATGTTGCCGTACGCGTCGACCGCGCCTGCAAAACCTTCCGGAACGCAGATCGTCGTATCTTCCTGCGCCACGACGCAAGGGCTGGCGAGGCGATGGCCGTGGCCCAGGTCCGCGCGTCGATAGAGCGGCACCTGGCGCCAGCCTCCGTCGAGATACACGTCGATCTGCTTGGCCGGCACGGGCGGGCCCTCGCGTCGCTTCTCGGCGGGGACCTTGGGCTGCGGCGAGCTGCCGACCACCACCATGCGCAGGCTGACCATGTGGATCGGCGTCGCGGGCGAGCTGTGGCCGTACAGGCGGTCGTGCTCGGCGTGGAAGGCCGCCGCGATCCGCTCGATGTCGCCGCCGGCGATCCAGTCGAGCTGCAGCGGCACCTCGATCTCGAACGATTGCCCCAGGTAACGCATGTCGGCGGCAGGCTGCAGCACATACGAGCCGGTGAACTTCTGCTCCTCGGTGAGCCAGGCGGAGGCGCGCTTGGCGAGGCGATCGAAGTCGGCCTTGAGACGCGGCAGCTCGTCGGCCGACAGCGGATAGTAGGCCGTGCTGATAAAATCGTTCTTCACGTCGGCGACCAGCCCGCCCAGGGCGGACAGCACGCCCGGTGCCGTCGGGATCAGCACCTGGCGCATGCCGAGCTCGCGCGCCAGGAAGCAGCCCAGCATGGGGCCGGCGCCGCCGAACGCCAGCAGGGTGAAGTCGCGCGGGTCGATGCCCTGGCGCGAGGCGAGCTTGCCGACCTCGCGGTACATGCCGGAGACCGCCACCTGGATGATGGCTTCGGCGGCCTGTTCGAGCCCGCGTCCCAGCTTGGTCGCGACGGTGCCGACGGCGGCACGCGCCTTGTCGACATCGACGGAGACGGCGTCGTAGCCGATGTTGCCGTGGCCGATGATGCCGCAGGTGGCGAACGCGTCGGTCATGGTGGGGCGCGTGCCGCCGCGGCCGTAGCAGGCCGGGCCGGGCGTCGACCCCGCGCTTTCGGGCCCGACCGTCAGGATGCCGAACGTGCTGACCGCGGCGACCGAGCCGCCGCCGTCGCCGATCGACGTCACCGAAACGGTCGGGATGTAGATCGGGAAGTCGCCGACCATCTCGCCGGTGCCGTAGGTCGGCGTGCCGTCGACGATGATCGCGACGTCGGCCGAGGTTCCGCCGATGTCGAGGCTTAAGACCTTGCCGACACCCGCCTGGCGCGCGACGAAGCCCGCGCCGATGACGCCGGCCGCCGTGCCCGACAGCAGCATCTGCAGGCAGGCCGACTTGCCGAGCTCGGCCGTCATGACGCCGCCGTTCGACTTGGTCACCATGGCTTCGGCGACGACGCCTGCCTGCTTCAGGGCCGCCTGCAGCGCCGTGAGGTAGCGCGCCACGGGCGGCTGCACGTAGCCATGGATCGTGGCCGTGGCCGTGCGCTCGTATTCGCGGATGATCGGCCACACGTCGCTGGAACAGAACACCGGCATCTTGGGCGCCCACTGGCCGATCAGCCGCGCCGCCTCCCGTTCGTGCGCCGGATTGCGATAGGAGTGGAGCAGCCCGAGCACGATCCCTTCGGCCCCGAGCGCGATCGCCCGGTCGAGCGCCTCACGCAGGCTCCCATGGTCGAGCGGCCGGTCGACGGTGCCGTCCGCGAGCATCCTCTCGCGCACCGGCAGCACGCGATCGCGCGTGATCAGCGGCTCGGCGCGCGACGACATGAGGTGGTACGGGTCGGGCATCTTCAGGCGCGCCAGCTCCAGCACGTCGACGAAGTTCTCCGTCGTGAACAGGCAGAGGCGGATGCCCTTGCGCTGGATCACCGAGTTGATGCCGACGGTCGTGCCGTGCGTGAAATAGCCGATGTCGTGCGGCTGGATGCCGAAGCGGCTGCCGAGCTCGGCCAGGCCGGTGATGACCTCGCGCCCGGGCTCCTGCGGCGTCGACAGGACTTTTAGCGTCGCCAGGCGCCCGGTCGTCTCGTCGAGCGCACAGAAGTCCGCAAAGGTGCCGCCGATGTCCACGCCGATTCGATAGCTCACCGCAAGGACCCTCCGTGAAACCTATGCCGCGCGCCGGTACCCGAGGCGCTGGCTGATGGCGGCGGCGGCGCGGACGACGCCGGCGATGATCCGGGGCTTGGCGGCCGGATAGCGCGCCGACACCGTTCCCACGTTCAGCGCAGCAACGACCGTACCATCGCCGCCGAACACCGGCGCCGCCGTCGCCGAGCCGCCGAGCACATACTCTTCTTCGACGATCGCGTAGCCAGCGGCCGCCACCTTGGCGAGGATCGCGCGCAGCTTGGCGGGATCCGTCACGGTCCGTGGCGTGTGAGCGCGCAAACGGGTGCGCATCAAATAAGCAGCGGTCGACTTCTTGTCCCAGAAGGCGAGCAGGATGCGGCCCATGCCGGTGCAATACGCCGTGCGCGGGTTGGGATCGTCGGAATCGTAACGGATGGCGGCCCGGCTGACCGCCTTGGCGATGACCTTGACGTCGCCGCGCCCGGCGCGGACTCCCAGGAACACGCTCTCGTCGAGCTCGTCGCGCAACTGTTCCATCACCGGGCGGGCGACCGCCGCGAGGTGAGCCTCGGGTCCGCCGATCCAGCCCGCCGACTGGCGCAACGACTGGTTCAACATGTAGCGGTCGGCGGCGTCGCGCTCGACGTAGCCACGCGCCTGCAGGGTGCGCAGCAGCGCGTGCGCGCTGCTCTTGGGCAACGAAAGGACCGCGACGAGGTCCTTCAAGGCCATCGGCTCGTCGCTGCGCGCCAGCAGCTCCAGGATGTCCAGAACCCTGGCGGCGGATTTCACGTTGTCGTTCATATATGTGAACTACGTTCGCGTAATAAAACGCAGTTCACTGAAGGAGCGACCGACTGTCAAGTCGCGTAGTCGGCCGATATTGGGTCTTAAGGCACGACGCCGCCTGCTGCAGGACGCACGACATAGTCCAGGTTGCCCCCTGTCGGCAGGCGCAGCTGGTTGATGCCGGCCCGCAGGATGCTGAGCTGATGGCGAAAGTCGGCATCGGTCGCATCGCGCGGCTGAGTGGTGCGGACACCGTCGGGCAGGGTTCGCGACGTGCCGACGACGTAGCGCCAGACCTTGCCGGCGGCCAGGATGATGTGGCCGCGCGCCAAGACGACGAGCGTTGTCGTCGCCGTGAAGTCGACGCCTGCCCCGGGCCGCGGCGCAATCGGCGCGCTGGGCTCGTCCTTGAACTCGTCGTTAGGCGGAGGCGGACTCGGCGGAAGCACGAAGGGAAGAGGGCTCTGCCCGACATCGACAAACTCAAGCGGCTGGCTTTTGTCGGGATTATTCAGCTTCCTCACCGTCTGGATCCATTTCAGCGATTTACCGGGACCGAGATTGCGGCCGATGCGCACCCGCATGCCGTGCGTGTTGGTTGGTGGACCGACGGCGCCCATCGGACGCGGCAGCAGACCGTTCTTCATGTCGATCAGGGGCGTGAACTCATTGACCGTGAGCCGCACGTCGATGGGAACGATCACGGGCGCCGTCGTGACCACCGGCATCTTGAGGAGCGCGCTGACAAAGCCGTCGGGCAGGACGCGCGGTGCGCCGCCGTGCATGAAATCGTTGTGCGGATCGCGGAACGCCGCGAGCTGCCCCGCCGCATCGAGGCCGAAGCCTGCGAGCGTATCGGCGAACGACTGGCCCACCTGGACGTCGGCCGTAACGAAGAACACGCCTGGTTTCTGCACCGGTGCCGGTGGTGGCGCCTTGATCGACATCTCGGCATCGAGTGCGGCGATCGTCATCCGGCCGACGATATTGTCCGCCCTCGTCTGGTAGGCGCGATTGATGATGTTGCGCCTGGTCTTGAACGCGAGCACCGCGGCTGCCGTCGACGGCCCATAGTGCGCCCTCGCCATTTCTGCGGGCTCGATTTTTGCTTCGTCGAGCAGGACCAGCGCAGCCTGAATCTTGGCGACGTGCAGCCCGCTGGCGCCAGGCGTGATATGTCCCGGGTCCGATACCGCCGCCTGCTCCAGTCTCTGGATGCCGGCCAGCAGCTTGGATTTCAGCGCCATGTGATTCCCCCCAGAGTTCTTCGAAAATCGGCGTCGCACGTCTCGCGACCGTGGCAGAAAGCTGGAAACGATGATGTGACCTTCACCACAAATGAAGGCGCTCGCTTCGGCGTGCTGCATCCGCCTCTCAGGAGGACCGGCTCGCGCCACTGCCTGTAGTTAGACTGCGAACGACTGGCGGATCGTGACGGTCACGAATTCCGCCGGCTTCAGCGGCGCGAAGCCGACCGCGACGTTGGCGATGCCGGCATCGATGTCGCTCCGGCTCGTCGTCGTGGCATCGCACTTCACGAAGTACGCCTCGCGCGCGGAACGTCCCTGAAAAGCGCCGTTGCGGAAAAGGCGGTCCATGAAGGCGCCGGCGTTCAGCCGGATCTTGGCCCATGTCGGCTCGGCATTGGGTTCGAACGCGGCCCAGCGGATGCCGCGCTGGATGCTTTCTTTGATGAACGAGGCCAGGCGCCGGACCGGGATGTATTTCCACTCCGACGCCGCCTGGTCCGCACCGGCGAGGGTGCGCGCTCCCCACACCACCGGTCCCGAGCGGGCGAAGCTACGCAGGCAATTGACGCCCAGCGCATTGAGCTCGCCGTTCTGTCCGTCGGTAAGCTTGATCGCCGGTCCTGACACCCCCTTGAGCGTCGCCTCGATTCCGGCCGGCGGCCGCCACACGCCGCGTTGGGCATCGGTCCGCGCCATGACGCCCGCGACCGCGCCGCACGGCGCGACAGCCATCGTCTTGCCCGCACGCACAGGATCGGCCGCCTGGAGGAAGGGAAAGAAGAGCGCAGCGTGCGAGCTGCGTGCCGGGAAGGCGGCGTCCAATCCCGCGATCGCCTGTCCGGCGCTTTGCCAGGCAACGCTGGGATCGGCGATGAACAGGGCGCCGCGCTTCTCGCAGTAGCGGATGGCGGCAGCGCGGGTCTGCAGGCCGATGTCCTTGCCGTCCGCCAGCGGCGGGATGCAGAGCAGGTTGAAGCACCTGGCCTTGTCGAGCGCCCACAGGCCGCGCTTCTCGGCCTCGAGGCGCGGCGCCGAGATGGCATTGTCGGTGATCGCGCCGCCGCGGCTCGCGCCGACGCGCACGACGAGGGCATCGCCGCCGCCATTCTCGAAGAACAGCCGGACGGCATGGTCCAGCGTCGAGGCCGGCGGTCCGCTGCCGAACGTCTGCATGTAATCACGGTAGCCATGCACGTGAACCGGACCGTCGATCGGGCCGCTTCGTGTTCGGCCGACGAAAGCCGTCGTCGACGTCGAGACGCCTTCGATCGGGCGCATGCCGGTAGGCAGCTCCTCGACATACACACCGGGATAGCTGACCTCGACTGCCATCGTGGATCGCCTCCTGAGACCCTGCGTCAGCGCACCTGCAGGATCGCCACCGCGGCCTGGCCGCTTAAAACATCCGTCGCGCGTACCTGCCATTGGCCGGGCATGTCGTCGAGAGCAAGCGGCAGATGCCACAGGGTGCCTCCCGGCGGCACACGCACGGTTCCTGACGCCAGCGGCACGACCTGTCCCTTCGGACCGACGACATCCAGCCGCATGACATGGGCCGCGGCTGACGCCGGCCCATCCAGTTCCAGCCGGAAGGTGACCAGATCGCCCAACGCGGCCTGCGCGGGACCTGACAAGGTCGGTGCCGGCAGCGGCGCGGCCGACAATGCCAGCAGCACGGGCTCGATCGGGCCGAGGTGCAGGACGAGCCGGTCGGTGAGCACCGCCGGCGCGCCGTCGCGCAGGGATCGCACCCAGAGCCGTGCCGGCAGGCGCAGTTCCATCGGCCGCTCGCCTTCCGTTCCATCCTGACGCTGGATGCCGGCGATCGTCATGCCGCCGCTGCGGAACAGGCGTATCTCCAGGTCCGCCGCCGGTTGGCCGGTCGCGTCCAGCAGCGCTACTGGCGGATGCACGCCGGCCTCGGCCAGCAGCGCGGCCATTTCGGCCGGTGGCGCCTTCTCCGCCTGCAGGCTCGCGGCGAGGCGCAGGCGCCGGCTGCCAATCAGGTCCGCGAAAGGTGCTGCATCCCGCCGGCGGCCGAGCGCATCCCGCTCGCCGGGCGGCACATCGGCCAGGATGAGGCCACCCGCCTCGGCAAAACGGTGCACGGCGCCGATCTCCTCATCCGACAGGGCGATGCTGTGCGGGAGCACGAGAAGCCGCGTGCCATCCCGAGCGAGTTCGCCCGCCGAGAGCGCTTCCGGCGTGATCCAGCGCGGCTGCACGCCAAGCCCGACCAAGGCCCGTGCCGCCCGGCGCGTCGCGGCGCGCCAGGGATTGTCCGCTCCTTCCGCTTCCGCGTCGCGCTCCACCCAGGCATCGCCGCCCGGGCGCCGGTCCAGAAGCCAGGTCATCCGGAAGCTGGCCTGCGAGTAGAGGATCGCGACCTGTCCCGGCGCAGGTTGCGCCGCGAGCAGCTGCGCGCCCAAGGCGCCGGTCTGCTCGCGCCACATCGCGGCGAACAGTTCGCCCCGCGCGCCGGGCTGGCCGTCCGCGCGGACGACGCTGCCGTCCTCATCCCAGATGATGGTCCCCTGTGCGCCCAGCAGCCATGCCCGCCACAGGCGATGCTGCTCCGACGCGCCGGCGCCGAAGCAGGTGACCAGCACCCGCAAATCCGGATTCAAGGAGCGTGCGATTTCGATGGCGTTCCCGCCGTCGTAGATCTCCATCGCGTCGACGGCAGGCGCGAGCTGTCCATAGTCGTAGCCGCCCCAGCCCGGCACCTGGCCTCCCTCGAGGGCGGCAAGGGCCTCCGGATCGCCGCGGTGGATGGCGTTCGTGCCGGCGCGTACGGCCCGGGCGAATGCGACGTCCATCCATGCCTTGAACTCCATCCAGGAGGGCACGGCCGCCTCGCTTCTGAGCGCGTCGCGGGTCAGGGCAGGGGTGACGGCGTCCCACGTCGGGAAGTCGGTTCCCCAGGCGCGGTTCAGGGCGGCCAGGTTTCCGTGGCGCTCCTTCAGCCACGCTCGCATGCCTTGCAGCGAGGAAGGCGAGAGATCGAAGTCCCAGGCCGCCGCGAGATCGGCGATGCCGCTCTCGTCAGCCAGGTTGTGAAAGAGCGGACGATAGGCGGCCTGCGCGCGTGCGGTCTCCGTCAGCCTGGCCTCGATGCTCGCGAGCCACGCCGGATCGGAGAGGCTGGGTTGGCGATGGAAAACGGTCAGGTCATCCGGATTGCGCCGGTGCCGGGCCTTGGTCTGGTCGAACAGCCAGGTCACCGAGCGCGGCGGCATCCAGCGGTGGTAGGGGGCGTAGAAGTCGGTCGCCAGGTTTTCGGTGTACCAGCGCAGCCCCGCCGACAGCCGCTGTTCCGCACCGTCCCGGCCGGCCTGCGAGAGCGGCTGCAGCAGCTTGGTCCCGGTGATCCCGAGCCTGCGCAGCGCGGGCAGGTTGGCCGCAGGCTGATCCTGCCACATCACGACCTGGTACTGCGGCCATCCCGGAGGAGGACGGACGAAGAACCTGGCCTCGGCCTGCGTTTCCGCACCGGAACCGGCGGGCCTGAAGCGGGCCGTGAGTCGGTGCGCGGTCGTCCGCGCGCGGCGCAGGTCGAGGCGGGCCGCAATCTCCGGCTGCGGCTCCGCCCGCGTGATGCGTTGCCGG
>JAEZHS010000554.1 GCA_023436825.1 Pseudomonadota bacterium
GGTGTACCCCTACCTGCTCAAGAAGGACCCGAACACCTTCGTCGTGCAGTTCGGCGGCGGCATCTCGACGGCGGTGGCGCTGAAGTCGGGCTCCGAGCACGTCACCGTGGCCGAGGGCAATCCCGCCATCCTGACGGCGTTCCGCGAGGACAAGGGCCTGCGCGACTTCACGGGCGACATCCTGAACAACCCCAAGGTCTCCGTCATCGACTATGATGGCCGCCTCTACCTCGCCCACACCAAGAACCGCTACGACATCATCGACCTGTCGCTGGCCGATTCGGCCGGCCTGTCGAGCCCGGGCGGCTTCTCCATCGTCGAGAAGTATTCCTATAGCCGCGAGGCGATGAGCGCCTACATGCGCGCGCTGAAGCCGGGCGGCATCCTGTCGGTCACGCTGTGGAACAAGGAAGAGCCGCCCAAGTCGGTGCTGAAGCTCTACGCCACCATGGTGGCCGCGGCGCGTGACGTTGAAGGCGCCGACGTCGCCAAGGATTTCTACGTCGCCTCGGCATACCTCTCGACCGCGACCGTGCTGTTCAAGCGCGGCGGCTTCACGCCCGAGGAGATCGAGCAGCTCAACGCCCACACCAAGGCGATGTCGTTCGATGCGATCTACTATCCGGGCATCAAGGTCGACACGGCCGACCTGAAGCAGATCCTGCAGGACTATCACGACCAGTTCTTCTTCGCCGGTGCGCCGGCCGATCCGACCGCCCCGGCCGAGACCGAGCCCAACGATAAGCCGCCGCCGGGCATGGAGACGACGACCACCGACGGCAAGACCGAGGTCAAGGATGACGGACCGCCGACACCGCGCGTGCCCGCCACCGTGCTCGGCCGGCTGGCCTGGCACTATCTGATCAACGGCGGCTGGGAAAAGGTGGCGGACGAATACGTCTTCGACAGCCGAGTGCTGACCAACCACCAGCCGTACTTCGCCGCCTACATCAAGGTGAAGGACCTCTTGAAGTTCACCGACCGGCTCGAGCTGGTGCAGGACGAGTGGGGCTATCTGCTGCTGTGGGCGACGCTCGGCATCGCCGCCGTCTTCGCCTTCACGCTGGTGCTGTTCCCGCTGATCTTCGGTTGGCGCACCATCTTCAGTCGCTATCCCGGCAAGTTCGGGACGATGATCTATTTCCTCTGCCTGGGGCTGGGCTACATCATCGTCGAGGTCGGCATGATCTCCCACTTCATCCTGGCCCTCTCCAACGCCACGGTGTCGGCCTCGGTGCTGATCACCGGCATGCTGGTCTTCTCCGGCATCGGCAGCTTCTTCTCCGAGCGCTTCCTCGATCGTGCGCGCAGCGTGATGCCGAAGATCTTTTTGGCGATCTTCCTGATCCTGGCCTTCTACGCCTTCACCATCGACTACGCGCTCGACTGGATCGGCACACTGCCCTATGCGCTGCGCATCGTGCTCTGCCTGCTGCTGATCCTGCCGCCGGCCTTCCTGATGGGCTTCCCCATGCCGACGGCCATGACCACGCTGGGTCGCCTGGGCAAGGACCACATGTTCCTGTGGGCCTGGGGCATCAACGGGTGCTTCTCGGTGATCGGCGCCGCCCTGGTGCCGATCGTCGCCACCAGCTTCGGCCTCCCGGCCGTGGTGCTGGTCGGCGCCGTCGCCTATCTCGTGGCCCTGCCGGCGTTCTTCTCCGTGCTGATGCCGCTCAAGCCCCAGGTGATGGGAGCGGGGCGGCCTGCGGCGGCGTGAAGCGGCGGGCGCTGCTGCTGGGGGCCCTGCTGATGCCGACCGTCGCGCATGCCCGCCCGTCAACGAGAAAGCCGGCCAAGCGGCCGGCCCCGAAGGCGGCGGCGACACCCAAGCCGTTCGGGCCGCAGCCGCTAACGGAGGGCAAGACGCAGCTTGTCGCCTTCAACGCCTCGGCCTTCCCCTATCGCAGCGTCGTTCCCGGCAGCAACAAGCCGTTCCTCGACGTGAAGAACGGCAAGCAGCGCGGCCATACCAGCCTGCGCGGCGACGTCTACTGGGAGCAGCCGACCTACAGCGACCGCCGCTCGCTGCTCTATCTGCCGGCGGGCTTCGATCCGCAGCGCCCGGTACTGATCGTGCTCTATTTCCACGGCCAGGGCGCCACGTTGGAGCGCGATGTCATGGCGCGCCAGGCCGTGCCGCGGCAAATCGCCGAGTCAGGCCAGAACGTCGCCCTGGTGGCGCCGCAGCTCGCCGTCGACGCCGCCGATTCCAGCGCCGGCAACTTCTGGAAGCCCGGCCATTTCGCGGCCTATGTCGACGAGGCGGCCGAGCGCCTGATGCGGCTCTACGGCGACCGCGCCGCCGGCCGGCAGCTCAACCTGGCGCCGGTGGTGATCGTGGCCTACAGCGGCGGCTACCTGTCGGCGGCCTATGCCCTCGACCGCGGCGGCGCCAGTCATCGGGTCAAGGGCACGATCCTGCTGGATGCGCTCTACGGCGACGAGGACAAGTACGCGGCCTGGATGACGGCGCGCCGGCGGCAGGCCTTCCTGCTGAGCGCCTACACCGATTCCACCAAGGACGAGAATGCGAACCTGCAGGGCCTGCTCGAAAAAAAGCGTGTGCCATATGCCAAGGCGCTGCCGTCGGCCCTCAATCCCGGCACCGTGGCTTTCGTGCCGTGCGGCGGGCTCGACATGCATGGCGATTTTGTTACGCGCGCGTGGCGGCCCGATCCCCTGAAAGCCGCACTGGCCATGATTCCCGGTTACGCGCTGGTTCGTGATAAGAAGAGCGCATGAGCGATCCCCTGCGCCAGGAACTTCTGGACATCTTCGTCGGCCGCGCCACCAGGCGCTACGGCTTGAGCGCGATCAACCAGCTGCAGCACGCGCTGCAGTCCGCGGCCCATGCCGAGGCCGACGACGCGCCGCCCGCCACCGTGCTCGCCTCGCTGCTGCACGATGTCGGCCACATGATCCATCGGCTCGGCGAGGATCCCGCTTCGCGCGGCGTCGACGATGTGCACGAGGAGCTGGGCGCCAAGTGGCTCGCCGAGCGCTTCGGACCCGCGGTCAGCGAGCCGGTCCGCCTGCATGTCGCCGCCAAGCGCTATCTCTGCACGGTCGAGTCGGATTACTTCGGCAAGCTCGCGCCCGATTCGGTGCGCAGCCTGAAGCTGCAGGGTGGGCTGATGTCGGCCGACGAGATCGAGGCGTTCCGCGCCAACCCGTATCATGCCGAGGCCGTCCGTCTGCGCCGCTACGACGAGGCCGCCAAGGACCCGCGCGCGACCACGCCGGACTTCGAGCACTATCTGCGCCACGTCGCAGCCTGCCGCCTCTGATCATGATCGGCCGCAAAGACGTCGAGGCCGCCTGGGGCCTCATCCGACCGCATGTCCGCCGTACGCCGGTGATCGAACTGCCGGCGGGATCGCTCGGCTTCGGCTCAGCGTCGGCGCTGAAGCTCGAGTCGCTGCAGGTCAGCGGCACATTCAAGGGCCGCGGTGCCTTCCACAAGCTCCTGGCCTCCAAGGTGCCGCCGGCAGGCATCATCGCGGCCTCGGGTGGCAACCATGGCGTGGCGGCGGCCTATGCGGCGCGTGCGCTTGACCACAAGGCCGAGATCTTCGTGCCGACCATCTCGTCGCCCGCCAAGGTAGCACGCCTCAGGAGCTACGGCGCCATCGTCCACCAGATCGGCGCCGTCTATGCCGAGGCGCGGGCGGCATCGGAGAAGCGCGCGGCCGAAACCGGTGCGCTCATGGTCCAGGCCTACGAGGATCCCGTGGTGTTCGCCGGCGCCGGCAGCGTCGCGCTGGAATTCGCCGAGCAGGCGACATTCGATACCCTGCTCGTGGCGGTGGGCGGCGGCGGATTGATCGCGGGCTGCGCCGCGGCAATCGGCGGGGGCACGAAGATCGTCGCCGTCGAGACTGAAGGGACGCCGACGCTGCACGAGGCCTTGCGCGCTGGCCGTCCGGTCGACGTGAAGATCTCCGGCATCGCCGCCGACGCGCTTGGTGCGAGCCGCATCGGCGTGCCTAATTTCGAGGTCGCGGCCAAGCTGGTTCGCGAGTCCGTGCTGGTGAGCGACGACGCCGTGCGCAAGGCACAGCGCGCCCTGTGGGAGGAACTGCATGTGGTCGCCGAGCCGTCCGGCGCGACTGGCCTCGCCGCCTTGATGGCCGGTGCCTATCGTCCGGCACAGGGCGAACGCGTCGCCACGCTGATCTGCGGCGCCAACACCGAGCCGGGGTCGGTGGTCTAGCCCACCATGCGCCGGCGCCTGTCCGCGCGGCTACTCATCCTCGACCAGGCGGGCCGGGTGCTGCTGTTCCGCTTCGTCTACAAGCGCGGACCGTTGGCCGGCCAGGATTTCTGGGGCACGCCGGGCGGCGGCGTCGAGGACGGCGAGACGCTGGAGCAGGCGGCCCTGCGCGAGCTGGTCGAGGAAACGGGCTTGCGACGCGAGAGCGTCGGTCCGGAGGTCGCCCGCCGCGAAGTCGCGCTGCAGCTGCCCGACGGCGAGCATGTCGTGCAGGACGAGCGCTATTTCGTGGTCCACGTCAGCGACAACGCCCTGTCGAGGGACGACTGGACCGACTTGGAACGCGAGGTCATGGTCGAGCATCGCTGGTGGTCACTGGACGAGCTGTCGCGGACCGACGCGACGGTCTGGCCTGAGACTCTGCGCGAGATGATTGAAGCGGCGCTACGCTAGTACCCGCTTTCATTGGACGCTGATACAGCCCGACCTCATCCTGAGGAGCCGCGCTCAGCTGCGCGCGGCTCCTCAGGATGAGGTCATCTGTGAATCACTAATCAATGAAAGCAGGTACTAGCTTGGGGTACCCGAACTCCCGGACGATTTTTGCCGCTCTGCGGCACGCAAGCTATGACCATAGTTGACTCCATAAATAATCTAAGTTATATTGACTTCGCGCTCGCCTTCCGGCGGCTCTGCTCTATGCATCGTTCATCCGAGACCATCGCGCCCGGCGGCAGCCCTGCTGGGGTAGCTTTCCGTCGCCCGAACGAAGCCGCCTTCAGGGCGGTTCGATCGGGGTGAGTGAAAACGGCCGGCGGAAATGCCGAAATTCAAAAAGGCCGAAGATTCAATGGCTTCGCCGGTGTTTACGGGACTGTCGAAATCCGTCGAAATTCACGCCGACCTGCGGTCGAAGAGCGACTGGTTTTCCGTTATCGATTAGGCCCCGCGCGATGATCCCATATGTAGTGGATCGGCTTCCGAGGCACCGCTACGACCTTTGTCGGAAACGCCGGAAACGCCGGAAACCTCCGCCAACAATAACGGCAGTTCATGCATTTGGCCCTCGACGCGCGCCGCCGAGGAATGCGCAGTGTCGTTTGTGTCCGCGTTGGTAGACAGCCGGCCAGATCCTTTGCGAGAGGGCCTAGCGCGTGACGCTTGTCACGACCGCGCGGTTGGCGCGGCTGCCGTCGCTGTAGTCGTAGCGGATGGCGAACTTGTCGGCCGGCGAAATCCACCAGCGCGACACCGAACGCTGTCCGGCGGGTCCTTGTTCCTGCATCTCGATCAGGAACGTGTCGATCATGGCGTCGCCCGGTCCGGTGCGCTTTTCGGCGCGCACCACGCTCAGGATGTAGTGCCAGCTCTTGCCGCCGGCGTTGAAGTCGGCCTCGATCTTCTTGCCCACGGCGAGCGGCCACAGCCGTTCCGGCCGGAGCGCGTTGACGTAGGCGGTGGTATCGCTGCCGTCAGGCGAGGGGTTGTCGAACAGCAGCGCGCGCAGCTTGTAGGGCTTGCCGCCCACGATCTCCATGGTGCAGTCCATGCCGTCGCGGCCCTTGGCCACGACCTTGGTGCCGCTGTCGTAGGTGAAGGTCGTGCCCGGGGCGGGGCAGGCGAAGTCCATGGTCTGGGCATTGGCCGCGGCCGAGGAGAGAAGGGCAGCTGCGAGAGCCGCGGCGAAGCGCATCGTCATTCGGCCGGCATCATAGCCAACCTCCCTTAGCTTGCCAGCCAGACGTCGTGCCAGCTCGCGGCCAGGAAGTTGGGATCGTTGGAATGGTTCTGCACCCGGGTGCTGGCGAGGGTGATCGACTCCAGCTCGACCAATGGGAGGAGCGGGGCCTCGACCGTGGCGAGCTTCTGGAACTCGACGACCAGCGCCTTGCGTTGGCCGGGGTTGGTCTCGACCTTGATCCGCTCGACCAGGGCATCGATCTCGTCGGTATGGAAGCCCGAGGCGTTGCAGAAAGGCACGCCCTTCCTGATGCCGTCCGAGGTGAAGTAGTGCGTGGTCGCTGGCACCGGCTCCGACGGATTGGCCTGGTTGGAGATCGCCAGGTCGAAGTCGTAGTCGGTGTAGATGCGCTTGAGCGAGGTCGATCGGTCGGGGACGGTGAGGTTGACGTCCACGCCGATATCCTCGAGCCCCTGCTCGACGATGGCGCCGATCTTGCCGTTCTCGGGAAACCAGCCGGCGGCCACCAGGTCCAGCGCGAAACGTTTGCCGCGGGTCTTCTTGGGATAGCCTGCCGAGTCGAGCAGGGCCGCCGCCTTCTTGGGGTCGAAGGCGGTGCTGAAGGTGTCGGGCGTGAAGAAGGTGCTGTTGGGCGAGTAGATCGGGCTCGTGCCCGGCCGCGCATGGCCGTAGTAGACCGTCTTGGCGATCAGGGTGCGGTCGACCGCGAAGAACATCGCCTGCCGTACCTCGCGCTTGGCGAAGACCGGGTTGCGCATGTTGCACTCAAGCGTGGTCGACCACACGGCCTCCTCGTAGCCCTTGGTCGTGGCGACGAACCTGGTCGTTGCGGTGAGCCGCCTGAGCTCGGCCGGCGGCACCGGATTGAGCACGCCGATATGGATCTCACCGGCTTCCAGGGCGGCGGTACGACCGGCCGGATCGCGCACGTAGCGGATGATCAGCCGGTCGAGGTAGGGCGTGTCGCGGCGCCAGTAGCTCTCGTTTCTGACGAACTCGATGTGGTTTCCGCGCGCCCACTCCTTGAACTTCCACGGGCCGGTGCCGATGGGCGCATTGTTGGCCGGGTTGGTGAGCGGATCGCTGCCGGCATAGACGTGCCTGGGCACGATGTAGCTCGCCGGGCCGCACAGCAGCGAGGAGAAGAAGAACTCCGGCACGGGCTTGTCGAAGCGCACCACGACGGTGTCGGCGTCGGGCGCGGCGACGTCTGCAAAGTCCGTCAGCGACGCGGCGGCGGCATGCTTCTTCCAGATCTCGTCGATCGAATAGGCGACGTCACCCGCGGTCATGTCCTTGCCGTCGTGGAACTTCACGCCCTTGCGGATCCTGACGGTGTAGGACTTGAAGTCGGCCGCCGGCTTCCATGCCTCGGCGAGCTCGCCCTGGAATTCGCCATCCATGCGGCGACTGGCCAGGCGCTCGAGGACCTTGGACGAGGAGAAGGTGGGCGATGGGCCGCCGCCCGAGGGGACGTAGCAGGCCTGCGGTTCGCCGCCGCCCCAGGTCGCGACCAGCGTGCCGCCGCGCGTCGGCGTCTCCTGGGCGAGTGCGGCCTTGCCGCAAAGGCCGGCCGTCAAGAGGCCGGCCCCGAACGCACGACGTGAAACCCCGGTCACCGTGTCTGCCATGGCCCGGATTAAAGGCCCAGGGCTGTGGCTTTATGCGGGCAGCGTCGAATAGGTCGCGCGGCCGACCGCCAAAAGGGCTTTCTGCTCGTTGAACACGTCGACATCGACCACGCCCACGCTCTTGCCGGCGCGGCGCACCTTGGCGGTGATTACAAGCCCGGTCTTGATGGCGGGCCTGAGATAGTCGACGCGGAAGTTGATGGTCGGCAGGCCGCGGCGCAGCGCCATGATCAGCGCGTAGTCGCCGACCGTGTCGATGATCGCCGCCAGCGGGCCGCCGTGCCACTGGCCGGTGCCCTTGCCGCGCTCGAACTCCGGCCTCATGGCGCAGGTCATGGTGACCTGCTCGTTGGCCGGATCGGCCTCGGTCACCTTCAACCCGAGGAAGGCGATGAAGGGCGAGTTGTCGAGCATCCGCTGCAGCTCGTCCTTGGTCAGGGGCACGACCGAGTCATTCCCACCTTTTTCGCTCACGGCGCCACCACGACCTTGCCGAACACCTCGCGATCCTCGATGACGCGCAACGCTTCCCGGGCTTCTGTCAGAGGGAAGACCTTGTCGATCAGCACCTTCAGCTTGCCGGCCCGCACCAGCCTCAAAAGCTCCTCGATGTCCGAGCGCATCCAGCCGTTGGAGCCGAGCACCTTCAACTCGAAGGTCCAGATGAAGCGGATGTCCTCCTTGGGATCGAAGCCCGCGGTGGCGCCGCAGGTCAGCAGGCGGCCGCCGACCTTCAGCACCTTCAGCGACTTCACCCAGGTGTCGCCGCCGGTGTAGTTCACCACCACATCGACGCCGCGATCGGTGCCGGCGCCGCGCCGCGTCGGCTTGCCGTAGATCTCGTAGACCTCCTTCTGGAAGTCGTGGGTGACGTAGTTGATGGTCTTGTCGGCGCCGAGCTCCATCAGGCGCTTGGCCTTGGCGTCGGTGCCTGCGCAGGCGACGACCTCGGCGCCGGCGAGCTTGGCGAGCTGCAGGCAGCACACGCCGACGCCGCCCGAGGCGCCCAGGATCAGCACCCTCTCGCCCTTCGCCACATGGCCGTTGGTGGTCATCATGCGCAGCGCCGTGCCGTAGGCCACGGGCAGCGCCGCGGCATCGGCGAAGCTCACGCCGTCGGGGATCCTGACGAGCTGGTGCGCGCGCGCCTTGCAGAGCTCGGCCAGGCCGCCATGCACCGTCTCGCCCATCAGGCCGCCTTCGACGCGGTTGATGGGGTCGACCAGCACGCGGTCGCCCTTCTTCCAGCCTGTCACGCCGGGGCCGACCTCGGCGATTTCGCCGGCGACGTCGAGGCCCATGATGGCCGGCATCGGCACCTTGATGCCGGGCATGCCGCGGCGGGTGAAGACGTCGTGGTAGTTCAGCGAGGAGGCCTTGACCGCCACGATCACGTCGCCCTCGCCGGGCGTTGGATCGGGGAAGCCGGTCTCGAAGACGAGGCGGTCGGGACCGCCATGCTCGCGGACGACGGCGGCTTTCATTCTCGGGATACTCCTCCGGTTGGGATCTGTGTGGCGAGCAGGCGCTTGTCGATCTTGTTGGTGCCGGCAAGCGGCATCTCGTCGATGAAGATGACCTGGCGCGGGTGCTGATAGGCCGGCGCATTGGCAAGCGCGTAGCTCTTGACCGCCTGCTCGTCGAGCTCCGCGCCGCCGGCGCGCACGACGAAGGCGATCGGCTTGTGGCCCTTCAGCTCGTCGGGGATCGGGATCACGGCCGCCTGGTGGATGCCGGGATGGCGCTCCAGCATCTTTTCGACCTCGCCGGGATAGATGTTCTCGCCGCCGCACACGAACATGTCGTCGACGCGGCCGACGAAATAGAAGAAGCCGTCCTTGTCGCGACGGAACACGTCGTTGGTGCGGTAATAACCGTCCGGCGTCATCGCCTTGGCGGTGGCCTCGGGCAGCTTGTGGTAATGTGTCATCAGCGCGCCGCATTTCATCTCGAGCGCGCCTTCATCTTCGACTTCCTTGCCATCGCGCACCAGGCGCAGCTGCACCTCGGGATGCGGATAGCCGGTCGACAGCTCGGGTTGCGGGATGCCGTCGGGATGGGGGCCGAACACGACGGGCCCCGCCTCGGTGGTGCCGTAGCCGTTGCCGATCTGGGCCTTGGGGAATACCGCGCGCACCTGGTCGATCAGCGACTGGGTGATGGGCGCCGAACCCATGCGCACCGCCTCGACCGCCGAGAGATCGTTGCTCGCCAAAAGGTCCTTCTCGCGTAGCATCATGGCGATCATGGTCGGCACCGAGGTCAGGAATTGAACGCGATGGCGCGCGGCGGCCTCGATGTAGCCCTTGGTGGTGAACTGCGGCAGCAGGACGATGGTGTCGCCCTGGTTCAGCGTGGTCTGGCACATGGCGAGACCGTTCATGTGATAGAGCGGCGCGGCCACCAGGGAGCGCTGGCCCTGCGGCACCGGCCGCCGAACGCGCTGGCTGATCGCCCAGAGGTGCGAGTAATGCGACAGCACCACGCCCTTGGGCCGCCCGGTCGAGCCCGAGGTGTAGAGGAACATTGCCGGTTCCTCGGGCTGCATCGCGAGCGGCGTGAACGGGCTCTCGTCGAGAAGCGACTCAAAGTCCTTGTCGAAGGAGATCTTGGGCACATTGTCAGGCGCCAGCTTCAATCGCGTATCGTCGCCGATCACCAGCCTGGCGTCGCAGTCGCCGACGATGTAGGCGACCGTCTCGGCCGGCAGCTTGTAGTTCACCGGCACCGATACGAGCCCGGCCTGCATGGTGCCGAGGAAGGTGAGCAGGAACTCGGCGCGGTTGGCCGACAGGATGGCGACGCGGTCGCCGCGTTTCAGTCCGCGCTTCAGGAGCCCGCGCGCCACCGCGCCGCTCAGGCGGAAGATATCGTCGTAGGTGTAGGAGCGCTCGCTGCCGTTGCCGCCGGCGTCGATCAGCGCCAGCGACTCGCGCGGCACGTCGCGCGAGATCGCATCACCCTGGTTGTCCTGTGTGATGCTCACCATGGCGGCCTATTCGACGAACTCCAGCACGGCGTTCATGGCCTGCCGGGCCGGCACGACCAGCCGGCCGGATGTCTGCGTGACGCCTGCGATCTTGCCTTCCTGCAGCGCCTGGCCTGCCTTGGCGACCGAGACCGTACGGAAGGTGAGGCCGGCCATGTAGGCCTTGCGCCCTTCGGGATCGGGCACGGCATCGCCGAACTGCGATTCCAGCTCGGCGTCGGTGACGATGTCGAAGCGCGAATTGGCGACCACCACGCTCTTGCCGCCTTTGATGTCGCGCACCGCCTCGACGCCGAACATGTCGGCGTAGAGCTTGGCGCCGGCCGCCGGATCGGGCTCGACGATCAGGGCGCGCACCACGGCGACCGTGCCGTTGGCGTGGTGGCGCCACTCGTCGCGCCACACCAGGTCGCGCGTGAAGTGATGGCAGTAGTAGACACGGCCGTAGGGCACGACGCCCGGCTTCATGCGGACGGTGCGGAAGCGCGCATCGTGTTCCTTGCCCGCGACCTTGACCGGGCGCGTGAACTCGACCGGCGGATCGACCGGCACGCCGACCTTGGCAAGGGACTCGTAGGTGGCGGCGGAATCCTCGGAGCCGAATACCAGGCCGTTCAGGCCGAACGGATAGGTG
The DNA here is from genome assembly GCA_023436825.1 of Pseudomonadota bacterium. The sequence goes on from JAEZHS010000554.1 coordinate 11,173, forward strand.
AGCAGGTCCATGCGGCCGGTCGTGGCGCCCTTCGGTATCGCGATGAGCTCGAGGTAATCGGTGCCGAACATGGCGAGATGGTTGATCGAGCCCAGCGAATGATAGCCGCGCTCGGTGAGGGTGAAGCCCAGCCGACGATAGATGTCGGCGGCGCGATCCATGTCGTCGCGCGCATTGATGACCACGTGATCGAGCGTTGCCGCCGGCAATGTCATGGAGAACCTCTCTCGCCGTCCTGATCTCTACTCGGGCTTGATGCCCTTTTCGCGGATGATGACACCCCAGCGCACCGATTCCGACTTCACGAACGCAGCGAATGTCGCTTGGCGGTTGCCGATCGCCTCGGCGCCCAGCGCCGCCATCTGCTCCTCTACGGCCTTGGCTCGCAACACGGCGGTGAGGGCAGCGTGCAGCTTGCCAGCGATCTCGTCGGGCGTGCCCTTGGGCAAAAAGATGCCGTTCCAGCCGGCCATTTCGTAATCCGGCACGCCCGCTTCCGCCATGGTCGGCAGGTCGGGCACCAGCGGCGACCGCTTGCGGCTGGTGATGGCGAGCGCGCGCAGCTTGCCGTCCTTCACCATCGGCAGGGTGCCGGGCACGTTCTCGATCATGAAGGCGATCTGGCCGGCCACGAGGTCGGCCAGCGCCGGCGCGCCGCCCTTGTAGGGCACGTGCACGGCATTGATGCCGGTCATCGACTTCAAAAGCTCGGTCGCCAGGAACGGCGTGGTGCCGACGCCGCCCGAGCCGTAGTTCAATTTGCCCGGATTGGCCTTGGCGTAGGCCAGAAATTCCTTCACCGACGTCACCGGCAGCGAGGGATGGACCACCAGCATCAGCGGCGCGGAATTCACCATCGTCACCGGCACGAGGTCAGTGAGCGGGTCGAACGTCATCCGGGCGTAGAGATAGGGGGCCACCGTCAGCGCCGTGTTGGCCATCAGCATGGTGTAGCCGTCGGGTGCCGCCTTGGCGACGATCTCGGCGCCGACATTGCCGCCGGCACCCGGCTTGTTGTCGACGACCACCTGCTGGCCGATCTTCTCGCCGAGATGCTGGGCGACGATGCGCGACATGATGTCGAGCACGCCGGCTCCGGCCGCGAACGGCACGACGTAACGAATGGGACGGCTCGGCCAGCCCTGGGCGAGAGCCGGAACGGCGGTGAACAACGCGCCTGCGAGCGCACTGCGGCGGGTGATGGCCATGCCGGACTCTTACTTGCCGTCGTTGAGCTCGGCAACGCGCGCCAGCATGAATTCGCCGGCCCGCTCGGCAAAGTCGAGCAGCGTCCTCAGCTCCTCGCGGCTGTAGCCGGCGAGAAGCGCATGCATGGATTCCTCCATGGGCGCGAACAAGGCGCCGATCGGCGCGATCCTGTCGTCGCGTACCCGCACCAGCACCTTGCGCCGGTCATGGGCGTCAGCGAGGCGCTCGACCAGGCCCTGGCGTTCGAGCCGGTCGATCAGGCCGGTGACGGCGCCGCTGGTGAGCCCCGTGCGGCGCGCGATGTCGCCCGCCGTCGACGGTCCGTTCAGCAGGATGAGATCGAGGCATTCGAGGTCGCTCGAATTGATGCCGACCCTCTTGGCGATCGCCTGGCCATGCAGGACCCCGGCCGCCGAAGAGCGGCGCATCGCCAGCATGAGGCGGCCGATGAGCGCCTCCTTGCTGTCCTGGTTTGGTTTTCGATTGGCCATGTCTCTTTGTCGCCAAGATAATGGTCCTGGCGGCAAAGGAAAGCACCGGGCGCGGTCAGCTGTTCTCGTTCGACAGCACGTCGCCGAACAGTTTCCAGGTCTCGCCGTCGAAGCGGGCGAGCTGGACCGATTGGATGGGATAGAAGTCGGTCGGGCTGGTGTTGATCTTGATGCCCGGCAGCAGGATCGGCACCACGAGGTCCTTCATCCTGGCCGCCTGCTTCATCAGGTTCGCGCGCGTGAGGTCGTCGCCGCACGTGGCGAGGCAGTATCGCATCGTCGACGACACCGAGTAGGCATAGGTGTAGGAGGCATCCGCCATACTGCCTTGCGGGATGTACTTCTCCATCCATGCCTTCCACTCGAGGAAGTCCGGCGCATTGGCCCATTGCGGATCGGTCGGGTCCTTCAGGTAGGCTGCCGTGATGATGTCCTTGCTGTTCTCGAGCCCGGCGGGCTTCAGGGTCGAGGCCACCGAGGCCGCGACGTTGGCGAGGTAGTGCTTGGGCTTCCAGCCGAGATCGGCCACCTTGCGGATCGCCTGCGCCGCGGCCTTGGGCGCGGCATCGTTGAAGAAGACATCGGCGCCGGAATCCTTCAGCTGGATGATCTGGCTGTCGACCGTGGGATCGGTGACCTCGTAGCTCACGGTCTTGATCAGGAACTTGTCCTTGTTCTTGCCGAAGCCCGCCTGGAAGCCGCGCAGGTAGTCCTTACCGGAATCGTCGTTCTGGTAGAGCATGGCCACCTTGGCATTGGGGTGGTTGACCATGATGTGCTTGGCGTAGATCGCCGCCTCGGTGGCATAGTCGGGCTGCCAGCCCATGGTCCACGGGAACTCCTTGGGCATGCCCCACTTGGAGGCGCCGGTGGCGACGAAGAGCTGCGGCACTCTCTTCTGGTTCAGGTACTTCTGCACCACGGTGTTGGTCGGCGTGCCGAGCAGCTGGTAGATCGCGAACACCTGGTCGTCCTCGACGAGCTTGCGCACCATCTCGACGGTCTTGGGCGGCTGGAAGCCGTCGTCGTAAGTGATGAAGTTGACCTTGCGGCCGTTCACGCCACCCTGGTCGTTGACCATGTTCCAGTAGGCGGTGATGCCCTTGCCGATCACGCCATAGGCCGAGAGCGGGCCCGAGTAGGGATTGGTATGGCCGAGCTTGATCTCCCTGTCGCTGACGCCGGGATCGTACTTCTTCTGCGCCCGCACGATGTTCGGCGTCGCCAGGGCGAACGCCGATGCGGACGCAACCAGCGTCCGCCGATTGATCTTCACCATCTGTTTCCTCCTCGACGCCCCGCTGCTCGGAGTCGTGCCGGGAGTGTAGTGCCTCAGAGTGCTTCGGGTGACGTGAAGGGCAGGCCCAGCGCCTCCGCCACAGGTCGGCAGGTCACCTTGCCCTCATGCACGTTGAGGCCATTGCGCAGATGCGCATCCTCTGCAATCGCCTTGCGCCAGCCCTTGTCGGCCAGCGCCAGCGCAAAGGGCAGGGTGGCGTTGTTCAAGGCGAAGGTGGAAGTACGCGCCACCGCACCCGGCATGTTGGTGACGCAGTAGTGGATGACGCCTTCCTCGACATAGGTCGGGCTGGAATGCGAGGTCGGCTTCGACGTCTCGCAGCAGCCGCCCTGGTCGATGGCGATGTCGACGATGACGCTGTTGGGCTTCATCGACGTGACCATCTCGCGCGTGACCAGCTTCGGCGCGGCCGCCCCGGGCACCAGTACCGCGCCAACCAGAAGGTCGGCCCGGCGCAGGATGGCGGAGAGCGCATCGCGCGTGGAGAAGATGGTGCGCAGGCCGGGGAATTGCGCCGCCAGCCGCCGCAGCACTTCGGCCGAGCGGTCGACCACGAACACCGTGGCGCCCATGCCCAGTGCGATGGTGGCGGCATGTGTGCCCGACACGCCACCGCCCAGCACCACGACCTCGGCCGGCGGCACGCCCGGCACGCCGCCCAAAAGCACGCCGCGCCCGCCGGCTGCACGCTCGAGGTAGTGCGCGCCGACCTGGGGCGCCAGCCTGCCGGCCACCTCCGACATCGGCGTCAGCAGCGGCAGCGTGCCGGTGGGCGAGGTGACGGTCTCGTAGGCGATGGCGGTGACGCCGCTCTTCAGCAGGTCCTCGGTCTGGGCGCGATCCGGCGCGAGATGCAGATAGGTGAACAGCAGCTGGCCGCGGCGCAGCCGCCTGCGCTCGGCCGCCAGCGGCTCCTTCACCTTCACGATCATCTCGCTCTGAGCGAAGACCTCTTCCGCGGTGGCGACGATGCGCGCGCCGGCGGCGACGTACTGGTCGTCGGTCAGGCCAGAACCCAGGCCGGCGCCGCGCTCGACCATGACATCGTGGCCGTGATGCACCAGCTCGGCGACCGACGAGGGCACCAGCCCGACGCGATCCTCGTGATCCTTGATTTCCTTGGGAACGCCGACGTGCATCTTTGTTCTCGGCTTTCAGAGCATGTGGCCCGCGCGCTCGGCCTTGGTGCGCAGGTAGTTTTCGTTGTGTCCGTTGGCCGGGAAGGAATGGGCGACCCGTTCGGCCACCTCGATGCCGTAGCGCTCGAGCTGGCTGATCTTCTGCGGATTGTTGGTCATCAGCCGCACGCGCTTGATGCCCATGCGAGCGAGCATGGTGGCGGCCGGCGCATAGATGCGCTCGTCGGCGTCGAAGCCCAGCTGCTCGTTGGCGTCGATCGTGTCGAAGCCGTCGTCCTGCAGCTCGTAGGCGCGCAGCTTGTTCACCAGGCCGATGCCGCGGCCTTCCTGGGCGAGATAGAGCAGCACGCCGGAACCCTGCTTGGCGATCTCGGCGATGGCGCCGCGCAACTGCACGCCGCAGTCGCAGCGCAGCGAGCCCAGAAGGTCGCCCGTGAAGCATTCGGAGTGGAGGCGGATCAGCACCGGCTCGGTGGGATCGATCTCACCGACGACGATGGCGAGGTGCTCCTTGCCGCCGTCGCTGGGCCGCCAGGCGAGGATGCGGGCATTCTCCGCGCCCTCGAGCGGGACGTTCGCCTGTGCCACCTGCTGGAGGTTGCGCGCCGCGCTCTCCTCGTAGGTCAGCACGTCGGCGGCATCGACATAGATCAGGTCCTGGTCGCGGGCCCTGTCGCGTCGCTTGTTGTTGGGGTCGCGCGTCAACGGCCCCAGCCCGACCGCGGGCAGCAGGCGGGCGAGCTTGGCGAGCTCGATCGCGGTCTCGGCGATGCGCGGCGCATGGCTGGCGATGGGCCGCGACAGGAAGCGCAGGGCGGCGTGGCGGCCGGCCTCCTCCGTCTCGTGCGGCTGCAGGATCACGTCGGCCGGCACGCCCTCGGGCAGGTCGAGCGTGATCGGCTTGTTCGTCTCGCCCATGCCGCCCGCGATATGGGGCGGAATTTCCATGCCGATGGCCTCGGCCCGACGGCGCGTCGTGACCAGGACGGGCGCCTGCTGGGCCAGCCCCTGCAGGCGCTGCAAGGCGCGCGGCCCGCAGGCTTCGGCGGCGATCACCAGGCCGCCACCGCCGTCGTCGTCGCGCAGGACTACGATGCCGCCGCGGCGCAGCTCTGCCAGGGCGCGTTCGACGGCGGCCAAGGCCGTGGCGGTACGGGAATGAACTTGACCCGAAATCATGCTTTACCTGACGCAATCCTTAGCACGGCGCGGGCCTTTTTGCCGAAGTGAACCGCTTTTGCCATCTTTTCGTACCAGATAGAGTATTTCTAATGCGCCCCGGCGCATTTCATCCGGCCGAAACTCAGCCGGACGGAATGTGCCTTGTAAATCAGGATGTTCAGAGGCGCGCGCTTGCGATCGCACGGAACCGCAAGCAGCGCCTTGGGATCGCAAACCGCTCTAGCAGGTAGCACCAGCATGTCTGTAAACAATCGCGGCAAGAAGATTTTGCTGGTCGACGACGACCAGGGCCTGCGCACCGTGCTCGCCGAGCAGCTCGACCTCTATGACGGCTTCACCACCATCCAGGTCGGCACCGCGGCCGAGGGCATGGAGAAGGCCAAGCTCGCCCATTATGACGCTATCCTGCTCGATATCGGCCTGCCCGATATGGACGGCCGCGAGCTCTGCAAGCTGATGCGCCGCCAGGGCGTGCGCGCGCCGGTGATCATGCTGACGGCGGCCGATTCCGATGCTGACACGATCCTGGGCCTGGAATCGGGCGCCAACGACTACGTCACCAAACCCTTCCGCATCAACGTCCTGCTGGCGCGGCTGCGGGCCCATCTGCGCCAGCATGAGCGCAGCGAGGATGCGGTGATGACCATCGGTCCCTACGAGTTCCATCCCGCCGCCAAGATGCTGATGGAGAAGGCCGGCAAGAAGAAGATCCGGCTGACCGACAAGGAAGCCTCGATCCTGAAATACCTGTTCCGTGCCGGCGACCGGCCCGTGGCGCGCGACGTCCTGCTGAACGAGGTCTGGGGTTACAATGCCGGGGTCACCACGCATACCCTGGAAACCCACATCTATCGCCTGCGCCAGAAGATCGAGCGCGATCCGGCGAGTGCCGCCATCCTGATCACCGACCGCGGCGGATACAGGCTGCAGCCCTGAGGGGGGCGCTTGCCAATTGGTGACCGAAGCGTCATCTTTTCCAAAACCCGACGATAATGCGCCCGGGAGGGCCCCTCATGAGCACGCAGCGCATCTACGCCCTGCCCGTCGAGACCACCGAGTGGAAGTTCGACGGCGCCACCGAGATCCAGTTCAACTGGGAATACGATGACGGCTCGGATGCGCTGCTGGAGCTTTACGACAAGGGCAAGAAGCAGCAGTGGGACGCCAGCAGCCGGCTCGACTGGTCGCTCGAGCTCGATCCCGAGAATCCGATGGCGCTCAAGGACGAGGCGCTGACGATCTACGACACCGACTACTGGCGCAAGATGAACGACAAGGAGAAAGGTTGGCTGCGCCGGAACCTGCAGGCCAACCAGATTTCCCAGTTCATGCACGGCGAGCAGGGTGCCCTGATCGCCACCGCCAAGATCGTCGGCACCGTCCCCGACATGAACGCCAAGTTCTATGCTGCCACGCAGGTGATGGACGAGGCGCGCCACGTCGAGGCCTACAAGCGCCTGCTGCACGAGAAGTTCGATCTCGCCTATCCGATCAATCCCGCGCTCAAGTCGCTGCTCGAGCAGACGCTGAGCGATCGGCGCTGGGACATGACCTATCTCGGCATGCAGGTGCTGATCGAAGGCCTGGCCTTGGCGGCCTTCCAATCGATCCGCGACAAGGCCGGCAACACGCTGGCGGGTGCGGTGAATGCCTACGTCATGCAGGACGAGGCGCGGCACGTCTCGTTCGGCCGCTTGGCGCTGCGCGAATACTATCCGCATCTGTCGGATGCAGAGCGCGACGAGCGCGAGCAGTTCGTGGTCGAGGCGCTCTACTTCATGCGCGATCGCTTCAACCAGTCGGAAGTCTGGGAGCGACTCGGGCTGCCCGCCAATGTGCTGAACGAGCTGCACTACAATTCCAAGCAGATGCACTCGTTTCGTGGCCGGCTGTTCAGCCGCGTCGTGCCCACGGTCAAGGATATCGGCCTGTGGGGCCCACGGGTGCAGAAGGCCTTCGCCGAGATGGGCGTGATGGACTACGCCAACATCGACGTCACCGAGCAGCTCGCCAACGACGGCAAGGTCGCCGACGAGTTCGACAAGAAGATGTTCGTCGAGAAGGCGATCGCGGCGGAGTGACGCCCGTGGCCGTCATCCCGAGCATTTGCGAGGGATCTGCCACAGAAAGGTCCCTCGCTGTCGCTCGGGATGACAGAAGCGTGATCCTTTGAATCGATCGCAATGAGTTAGCGTGCGCCCCTTCGAAGGAGGACGCCATGCTGCGACGCTCGCTTCTCGTCTTCACAACGGCTGCGATGTGCTCGACGCCGCTCCTCGCGCAGGAAACGCGGCGCGTGCGCGGCACGATCGAAAAGATCGACGGCTCGACGCTCGTCGTGAAGACGCGCGATGGCGAGGATCTCAAGATCGCGCTCGCCGACAAGCCGATGTTCACGGCGATCATTCCGGCCACGCTCGCCGACCTCAAGCCCGGCACCTTTGTCGGCTCGGCTGCTTTGCCTGGGCCGGACGGCACCCTGCGTGCCATGGAAGTGCACATCTTCCCCGAGGCGATGCGCGGCACCGGCGAGGGCCATCGCCCATGGGATGGCGGTGCAAACGCGACCATGACCAACGCCAATGTCGAGACGGCGGTGACCGGCGTCGACGGCCAAGTCCTGACGCTGAAGTACAAGGACGGCGAGAAGAAGCTTCTGGTCACGCCGCAGACCGCCATCGTGACCTACGCGCCGGGCGATCGCGCCGAGGTCAAGGCCGGCACCAAGATCTTCATCGCCGCCGCGCAGAAGCAGCCTGACGGTTCGCTGCAGGCCACGCGCATTTCCTACGGCCGCAACGGCCTCACGCCGCCGATGTAAGGACCTTCGCTGGTGGCGCATCATGGTCTTCCGGACCGCGAGCGTCCTCGCTCGTTCATCCTCATGAGCGCGCCGGGAGGCGCGCGGTCCGGAAGAGCATGAGAAGCCCAGCGAATCAAAGCAGGACGACGATCACCAGCAGGACGGCCGGCGCGATCAGCGGCCAGGCTACCAAGTGCAGCAACAGGCCGCCCGCGACCGCGCCTACCAGATAGCCGACCCAGGTCAGCATCAGCAGACGTGGGGTGGTGACAGCGGGCAACGGCGCCACCTCGGCGGGCCACAGCCGGTCGAGGGCTGCGTCGGCGGTGCGGGCGAGCGTGCTGGTCACCACCACGGTGCTCACCGAAACGCCGCCGAACTGCGTGATGGCCGAGGCCTGGAGTCCCATGGCGAAGGCCAGGACCAGCACGGCGCTCTCGGCAGCGAGCGGCAGGAACCCCATGGCGCCGATGATCGCCGCTTCCAGCAGAATCGGGATGGCGGGCCTGGCCCACAGCCGCAGCAGCAGGCGCGCCAGCATGGCGCCGATGAAGAAGGCGACCAGCGGCGCGAGATGCCGGCCGGCGTCGGGATAGCGGCTCTCGGCAAGGGCGATGCCCGCCAGCACCGTGTTGCCGGTCATGTTGGCCGCGAACACGCCGCCCATGGTGATGTAGCCCACCGAGTCGGCGATGCCGGCGATGATGGTGAGCAGCGTCGCCTGGATCTGCGGTCGGACGACCACTACACCACGTCGTAGGTGATCTCGACCTCGGCGCCGAAACAATGGCCCTGGCAGGTCAGGATCCAGTCATTGGCGAGATCGTCGGGCGTGTAGATGTCGTTCTTGGCGAGAAGCACCTTGCCCTTGATGCGCTTGGCCGCGCACGAGGCGCAGAAGCCTTCCTCGCACGACGACAAGGGATTGAGCCCGGCATCGCGCGCCGCCTCGAGGATGGTCTTGCCCTTCTGGTAGGGCACCTTGTGGGTCTCGCCCTCGAAATGGATGGTGATGTGATCGGGGATGACGTCGCCTTCCTCGCTGGGCTCGATCGGGATGGCGTCGTTGCCCGAGGCCTCGAAGCGCTCGATACGGACGCGGTCGTGGCTCATGCCGTGCTCGAACAGCGTCTCCTCGACCAGCGACATGAACGGGCCCGGTCCGCACAGATAGGCGTCGCCGGCCTCGAAACCCTTCATCGCGGCCACGATCTCCTCGGGCTTGGTGATGCCCTGCGTGGCGTCGAGATGATGGATGATCTCCAGCCGCTCGGGATGGGCCTTCACGAGAGCTTCGAACTCGGCGTCGAAGATCACCGATTGCTTGTCGCGGTTGGCGTAGAACAGGCGGATCTGCCGCTTGCCGGTTTTGAGCGCGGACTTGATCAGCGACATCATGGGCGTGATGCCGCTGCCGCCGCCGAACAGCAGCAAGGTCGCGGTGCTGTCGTTCAGCACGAAGCGGCCGGCCGGCGGCAACACTTCCAAGGTGCCGCCTTCCTTCAGCGCGTCGTGGAACCAGTTCGAGCCCTTGCCGCCCGTGACGCGCTTCACGGTGACCTTGGGCAGGCCGTCGGCCTCGGGCGCGCTCGACAGCGAATAGCAGCGATTGAAGGCGCCGTCGGGATGACCCACCTTGAAGGTCAGGAACTGGCCGGCGCGATACCGGTACTTGTCGGCAAGGTCGGCAGGGATTTCGAGGACGAAGGAGCGCGCATCGGGCGTCTCTTGGATGATCTTGGCGATGCGCAGCTTGTTGTAGGACATTCGGTAAACCAGTGTTCAGTGATCATGCAGTGTTCGGGCGGGACTCTCGTAACAGACTGTGCTAGGTTCCGCTCGAAAAATGAACGGAGCGTCATCTTTGCCGCTCCGTCTCGGGATGGGACCGCGTAAAGCGCCAGGAGGCAAGAGCCAATGACGACGCAGAAGATTTATCAGCTCCCTGTCGAGGTCACGAACTGGAAGTTCGACGGCGCCACCGAGATCGCCTTCAACTGGGAATACGAGGACGGCTCGGCCGACCTGCTGAACCTCTACGAGAAGGGCAAGCAGCAGCAGTGGGACACCTCGACCCGTATCGACTGGTCGCAGGAGCTGTTCGAGGAGAACCCGATGGGGATGGCCGACGAGACCATCCCGATCTACGGCACGCCCTTCTGGGACAAGATGACCGAGAAGGAGAAGAACTGGCTGCGCTTCAACCTTCAGTGTCATTCGATCTGCCAGTTCATGCACGGCGAGCAAGGCGCGCTGATCGCGACGGCCAAGATCGTCAATACCGTGCCCGACATGAACGCCAAGTTCTACGCGGCGACGCAGGTGATGGACGAGGCCCGCCACGTCGAGAGCTACAAGCGGCTGATCCACGAGAAATTCAAGTCGGCCTACCCGATCACCGATTCGCTCAAGAACCTGCTCGAGCAGACGCTGAGCGACCGGCGCTGGGACATGACCTATCTCGGCATGCAGGTGCTGATCGAAGGCCTGGCGCTCGCCGCCTTCCAGCGCATCCGCGACAGCGCCAAGAACAACCTCGCCGCTTCGGTGAACGCCTACGTCATGCAGGACGAGGCCCGCCACGTCACCTTCGGCCGCATGGCGTTGCGCGAGTACTATCCGCAACTCACCGACGCCGAGCGCGCCCAGCGCGAGGAGTTCACGGTCGAGGCGCTCTACTTCATGCGCGACCGTTTCAACCAGGCCGAGGTCTGGATGCGTTCGGGCCTGCCGGTGAAGGAGATGCTGGAGCACGCCTATCATTCGGGCGCGATGCAGCAGTTCCGCAGCCGCCTGTTCACCCGCATCGTACCCATCCTGAAGGAGATCGGCCTGTTCGGGCCCAAGGTGCAGAAGGCGCTGGGCGACATGGGCGTCATGGGCTATGCCGAGATCGACGTCGAGAAGCTGATCGCCAACGACCTCAAGGTCGCCGACGACTTCGACGCCAAGAAGTTCGTCAAGGAAGCGATCGCAGCGGAGTAGCCAGGACGAGATGCCTCTTCTTCTCCCCCGTCATACGGGGGAGGGCAGGGAGGGGGAGAGCCGCAGAGGCGCATTCAAAAATTTCAGATCAGAAAGCAACCGACGGTTGCTGTCGAGCCACAATCGCGCCCCGAAGGACTGATGTCCTTGGCGCGTGCACGACTACGCCCGCCATCTCCGCAAGAACGCCACCGAAGCCGAACGTCGCCTGTGGCAGCACCTGCGTCGACGTCAACTCAGCGGCTTCAAGTTCCGCCGCCAACGCCAGATCGGTCGTTACGTCTGTGATATCGTCTGTCTCGAGGCAGGTATCGTCGTCGAGCTGGATGGCAGCCAGCACGTGGCGCAATCAGATTACGATGATCAACGCGACGCGTTTCTGAAGGCCAACGGCTTCCGCGTGCTGAGGCCATGAGCCTTCTTAGTATGGCCTATCCCCCTTGATCGTCACGCGATGCCCATGCCGCACATGCGGGTGATAGTCGAACGTCGCCCGGTGCATGGCGCAGCGATTGTCCCAGAAGGCGACCGAATGCTTCTCCCAGCGGAAGCGGCACTGGAACTCCGGCGTCTCGCAGTGGCGCACCAGCATCTCCAGGAGCGCATCGCTCTCGTGGTTCTTGAGGCCCTCGATGCGCTTGGTGAAGCCGCGATTGACGAACAGGCATTTGCGGCCCGTCACCGGATGCGTGCGCACGATGGGATGGACGGCCTCGGGGAACTTCTTGTCGGAGCGCTCGTACTCGCCGCGCGAATAGACGTGGGCGCTGGTATGGAAGGCCGACAGGCCGTCGACCAGCCGCTTGATCGGCTCCGACAGGGTCTCGTAGGCGAGGTACATGTTGGCGAAGGCCGTATCGCCGCCGACCGCCGGCGACTGGTGCAGGTAGAGGATCGAGCCCATCGGCGGCTCGGGCTCGCACGACATGTCGGAATGCCAGACCTCACCGGTCGCCACCTTGGTCTTCTCGTCGGCATGCACGACCCGGATCTCCGGATGGCCTTCGACCTCGGCCCTGGCCGCCGGATGGACCAGAAGCTCGCCGAACAGCCGGCCGAATGTCTTGTGCTGCTCGACGCTCATCCGCTGGTCGCGGAAGAACAGCACCTGATGCGCCATCAGCGCATCGTGCAACTCGCTCGCCTGCTGGTTGGAGAGCGAAGCGAGATCGACGCCGGACACTTCCGCGCCGATCGCCGGCGTCAGCTTGCGGATCGCGATGGTTTCGTAGGGCATGGCGCGATGATCCGCCTGCCGAGCGTCATTTGCAATTCTCGATGCGCGGCGGCGCGCCGATCACCGCGGCCACCTTGGTGATGTCGAGGCAGCGCGATCCGATCCAGGCCTTGCCCTGCACGAAGATCGCGAACCGGGCGAAGGTATTGGCCTGGTCCGCCGGAGTCGGCCGCGCCTGGGCGAGCAGCCAGTAGAGCGCATAGAGGTTGCTGGTGGCGAAATCCGCCGCCGCCACGTCGAGGTCCTTGTTCCACATCGCGGCGTTCTTGGCCGCAGCCCCTGTCGGATCGGGCAGGGCCGCCAGCCAGGCATGGGCATTCGTGGCCAGGCCATAGGGCCCGCCGTTCTGCGCCTTGAGGTTCTTTACCTGCTCGGCCATAGCGATGTAGCCCTTGCCCTCGATGGTGTTGCCGGCGCAGCCCTGCCGGCACAGCGCCACGAAGGTCATGTATTCGGCCAGGATGATCTCGATATTGCCGTTGTTGTGCTTGCGCCAGGCCCGCGCCATGTGCCAGCCCTGCGTCAGCTCCGCCCCGGTCCATGGCTTGGCGGCAAGCGGCGTGTCGCGCTCAAGGTCGGCGATGACGGCCTGCGCCGCCGACTGCCATTCGGGTGGAATCTGGGCGTGCACCCGGCCGGTCACCGCGAAGGTGATCAGCACGAACATGAGCAGGAATTTCACAACACCCTCCCTTAGTACCGACGCGCGCGTTTTGGATCGGCGCTTTCGTACTGAACCAGATCATCTACGCGCATCTCGGTGGCGTCGCGCGGTCTCAGGGTGCGCGTCTGCGCGGGCGTGATCAACCGATGATGCGGCGCGTCGTCGAGCGCGGCGCCGACGTCCCAGCAATCCTCCTCGTTGGTCACCCAGTCCTCGATGTCGAACTTGCGCAGATCGAAGGGCTCGGAATGGGTCCGCAGGCTCTTTCGACCCTTGTTGCTGTATTCGTGGAAGTACGACATCGCGAGCTCGCGTGGATTTCGATAGACCGGATCACGCCAGCGCAGCCAGATGTGGTTGCTCTTGGAAATGGCGCCCCAGCAACCATTGCGTCGGAACAGGGTAATGACGTGGTCCGAATCGCCCTTGGCCACGAGGTCCATGAGAAGCGGCGGATCGCCATGCAGCCACAGCGCACAAGCCGCCGTGAAGGCCGCCTCGAGGCAATGGGCGCGGCCATGCCGCAGCACGCCGCGCACCGAACGCAGGGTGTCACCCTGCTCCTCGAAGTTGGCGTCGAGGCCGACGACGAACTCCTGGATATGCCAGGGCGTCGTCAGGCGCCGCAGGATGCGTGCTTCCTCGGCGGTGAGACCCAGATCGGCAGCTGTGGGATGGCGTTTGCGGACCAGCATGGGACCCGGAAGGTCCCCTGCCGGGCGCTTCATGACAACAGGTCTCGGTTGGTGGAGCTGAGGGGGATCGAACCCCTGACCTCCTCATTGCGAACGAGGCGCTCTCCCAGCTGAGCTACAGCCCCCCATCAACCGAACCCGGGCAAGCAAAAAGGCCCAAGGAAGGCGCGGATAATGCTTGGCGGGTCCCCTGTCAAGCAAGCGGGCCTGTGTTAGCGTTCCTTCCTGTTTTCAATGGAGTAACGAAGTGCCCGCAAGCAGCAAGAAGATCGTCCAGTCTGATGCCGCCCCCAAGGCGCTTGGCCCCTATTCGCAGGCCATCGTCGCAAACGGCCTGGTGTTCTGCGCCGGGCAGATCCCGCTCGATCCCAAGACCGGCGACCTCGTGCCGGGCGGCATCGCCGAGCAGACGCATCAGGTGCTGAAGAACCTGCGTGCGGTTCTGCAGGCGGCGGGCAGCGACCTCGACCGCGCGGTCAAGACGACGGTGTTCCTGAAGAGCATGGACAGCTTCGTGGCCATGAACGAGGTCTATGGCCGGCCGGAATATTTCGGCGCCGCCGCGCCGGCGCGCTCGACCGTCGAGGTGGCGCGCCTGCCGCGCGACGTGCTGGTCGAGATCGAAGTCGTCGCTCTCGCCTGAGCTCTCGCCGTGGATCCCATCGCCTGGCTGCTCGGTCTCGGCTCGCTGCTGGTGTTCGGCATCGTCGTCGTGCATCTGCTGGCGGCGCTGGTGCTGATCATCCCGACCTGGCGCATCTGCACGCGCGCGGGCTTCTCGGGCGCGCTGTCGCTGTTCCATCTCGTGCCGCTGATCGGCCCCTTCATCGTCATGGGCGTGCTGGCGTTCACCGACTGGCCCAGCGGCGAAGCCCCGCCGGGGAAGCGCTGACATGGGCGTGGAGATCCTCGGCCTGCTCGGATTGTCGAGCGTCTTCGGCCTGATCGGCCTGGTGCTGGCCGGCTGGATGGCCTGGCGTATCGTCGAGAAGACGGGCTTGCCGGGCTGGGCGGGCCTGGGGGCCATCCTGCTGACGCTGACCGGCGTCGGTACGATCGTGCCCCTGATCCTGCTATGGGTCTTCGCCTTCATGCGCTGGCCGCGCGATGAGATGGCGGGTGTCGCCCCCGGTGTATCCACGCCCGGCCAGCCGGCATTGCGCACGGCCCTGCCGCCGCCACCCGCCGCCTTGGCCGACCGCCGCGCTTGGCGACTGAGCGGCCTCTCGGCCAACGGTCCCGTGGTGCTGTCCATGGACGGGACACAACCCACCTATGTGCTGACCGGGGCCGCTGCCCAGCAGGCCAATGAGCTTTCCGTGCCCGATCCGACGGTCGGCCAGCCGCACGCGCGCCTGTTCGTGTCCGGTGGCCGGCTCGGCCTCGAGGATCTGGGGACGCCGGGCGGCACCCGGATCGACGGTGCCCGGCTGTTGCCCGAGCACGGCCCGCGCGATATCAGCGCGGCGCGCGTCATTCACGTTGGCACGGTCGAATTGGCCCTGTCGCGGGCATGACGAGGCGCGGGAAATTGGCTTGTGGCCGGCAATCTCCGCCGAGTAGGGTGCCCGGCCGGCAGCCTGCCGGCAACTGTGATTCAGAGAGGCGATGATGGCGGTGGGGAAGCTTGTCTACGACATCCTGGACATCTATTCCGCCATCATCATCGCCAGCGCCATCATGAGCTGGCTGGTCGCGTTTGGCGTCGTCAACGTGCGCAATCAGTTCATCCGCGTGATCGTCGATTTTCTCTATCGCATCACCGAGCCGGTGTTGCGGCCGATTCGCCGCCTTCTCCCGAACCTGGGCGGCATCGATATCTCGCCGGTCGTCGCCCTGCTGCTGATCATCGTCATCCAGCACCTCATCGCGAACTACATAGGGTTCTAGCCTTGTGTCGGGCGATCCGGCGTTCCTGCGCCGCACCAGCACTGGCGTGACGGTCGAAGTGCGCGCCCAGCCGCGGGCACGCCGCACCGCGCTCGCGTGTGTGGACGGCACGCTCAAGGTCCAGGTGACGGCGCCCGCCGAGGACGGACGGGCCAATGCCGCCGTGATCGACCTGCTGGCGGCAACCTGGCGGTTGCCGAAGTCGAGCTTCGCGGTGACGCGCGGGGCCGCATCGCGTGACAAGGTTATAAGCATTGCCGGCGAGCCCGCGCTGCTCGCGGCGAAGATCATGGACTGGGCAAGGGAATCTGCGGGGTGAGATGGCTGACGCGAAGCTCATAGACGGCAAGGCCTACGCGGCCGGCCTGCGCAAGCGCATCGCCGCGGGCGTCGAGGCGCTGATCGCCGGCGGCGGGCCCAAGCCCGGCCTGGCCACAGTGCTGATCGGCGAGGACCCGGCAAGCCAGGTCTATGTCCGCAGCAAGGGCAAGCTTGCGGCCGAGCTCGGCATGGCGAGCTTCGATCATCGTCTGTCGGACAGCACGACCGAAGCCGAGTTGCTGGACCTGATCGCGCGGCTCAACGCCGACAAGAGCGTGCACGGCATCCTGGTGCAGCTGCCGCTGCCCAAGCACATCGACACCGCTCAGGTGCTGCTGGCGGTCGATCCGGCCAAGGATGTCGACGGGTTCCATCCGTTGAATGTCGGACGGCTGGGCACGGTCGATTCGGGCGCGCCGCTCGACTTCCCGGTGCCGTGCACGCCGCTCGGCGTGTCGATGCTGCTGCAGGACACGCTCGCGTCGCTCACCGGCCAGCATGCCGTGGTGATCGGCCGCTCGAACCTGGTCGGCCGCCCAGTGGCCCGCCTGCTGCTGCGAGCCGACTGCACGGTGACCATCGCCCATTCGCGCACCCGCGACCTGCCGGCGGTGAGCCGTCAGGGCGACATCCTGGTGGTGGCGATCGGCAAGCCCGAGATCGTGCGCGGCGACTGGATCAAGCCCGGTGCCACCGTGATCGATGTCGGCATCAACCGTGTGCCCGCCGCCGACGGCAAGACGCGCCTGGTCGGCGACGTCGCCTTCGCCGAGGCCCTGCCGGTCGCCGGCCACATCACGCCGGTGCCAGGCGGCGTCGGCCCGATGACGGTGGCGTGCCTGATGTACAACACCCTGCAGGAAGCCAGGAAGTCGGCCGGCCTGCCGTTCGTGGCGATCTGACCGACCGCCTCGTCATCCCGAGCGGAACCGCCCGAAGGGCGGCGAAGTCGAGGGACCTTGTCTTGTCGACGCATCGACAGAGCAGGTCCCTCCACTACGCCTCGCTACGCTCGGCTCCGGTCGGATGACGGATTAGTTTTTGAGCATCCCCGCGACCAGCGCCGTCACGTTGTGGCGCATCATCGCCTCGTAGGTCGGCGCCGGGCCGCCCGGCCCGGACAGCGCATCGCTGTAGAGCCGCGGGCCGACCGCGGCGCCGGACTCGCGGGCGATCTGGTCGATCAGGCCGGGATTGCTCATGTTCTCGACGAACAGCGCCTTGATCTTCTGCTCGCGCACCTGGCGGATCAGCGTCGCCACGTCCCTGGCCGACGGCTCGCTTTCGGTGGTGAAGCCGCGC
The DNA here is from genome assembly GCA_023436825.1 of Pseudomonadota bacterium. Next base: position 28,391 of record JAEZHS010000554.1, read on the forward strand.
GGCGCGAAGAACTGCACGCCGTAGGCCGCCGCGAAATAGCGGAAGGAGTCGTGCGCGGTAATTGCGCGCCGTTGCGCGGCTGGCACCTTGGCGATCTCGGTCTTGATCCATTGATCGAGAGCGTCGAGGCGCTTGTCGTAGGCCCGTCCGCGCTCGCGGTAGAATGCGGCATTTGCGGCATCGATTGCGGCCAGGCCCTCGACGATGTTGCCGACATAGCCCCGCACCCGCCCGGCATCCTGCCAGCAGTGCGGATCGGGACCGTGCGCATGGCTGTGGCCGGGTGTTGGCGCGCCCTCCAGTATGGCCACGCCCGTCGTCGCCACGATGGCGCGGCCCTTGAAAGGCGCCGCCCTGGCCAGGCGATCGATCCAGCCTTCATAGCCCAGACCGTTGCTCACCAGCGCCTGTGCTGAGGCGAGAGCGCGCGCATCGGTCGGTTTGGGCTGGTAAGTGTGGGCATCGGTGTCGGCACCGACCAGCACCGCAAGTTCGACGCGATCGCCGCCGACCTCGCCTAGAAGGTCGCCCAGGATCGAGAAGGTCGCCACGACCTTGGGTTTGGCCTGGGCGTGCGCGGGCAGGATGGCGAGCGGCGCAGCGGCCGCCAGGAAATGGCGCCTCGTTATCATCGGTTGAATGTTATATTATAACGGAAAGTCGAGCCAGTGCGGCGTATGGCCGGTGGCCTCGAAGAAGCGCAGCAGGTCGGCCGGTGTCAGCGCCGTCGTCATGGTGTTGACCAGGGGATGGGCGTTGACCGGACCGCCGCCGGCCACGCCGCGGTCGAGCACCAGCCGCACCTCATTGACCTCGTCGTTGACCAGGGAGAGCGGCGTCACCGAGCCCGGCTCGACACCGAGATAGCGCTTCAGGCGATCGGCGCTGCCAAAGGAGAGGCGACCGGCGCCTAAAACGTCGCCGAGACGTTTCAGGTCGATGATGCGATCCTCCAGAGCCACGACCAGCCACATCTCCTCCTTCTTGTTGCGCAGGAAGAGGTTCTTGATGTGATGGCCGGGCAGGTTGCCGCGCAGCGCCTTGGCCTCCTCGACGGTGAAGACCGGTGGATGCTCGACCGTGCGATGGGCGATGCCCAATTGGTCGAGACGGGCGAAGAGTTGTTGCGGGTCGAGCATCGGGCTACATCGATCGACTGGAAAGAGGGCTCATGAAAGGCATCGTTCTGTCCGGCGGCAGCGGCACGCGGCTTTACCCGATGACGCGGGCGGCCAACAAGCAGCTCCTGCCGGTCTACAACAAGCCGATGGTCTATTACCCGCTGACCACGCTGATGCTGGCGGGTTGCCGCGAGATCCTGCTGGTCGTCAATCCGAGCGACGAGGAGTCCTATCGCCGCCTGTTCGGCGACGGCAGGCAGTGGGGCCTGGAGATCCGCTATGCCGTGCAGCCGAGGCCGGGCGGCATCGCCGAGGTCTTTCTCGTCGGCCGCGAGTTCGTGGGCAAGGACCGGGTCGGCCTGATCCTGGGTGATAACCTGTTCTACGGTGATGCTCTGCCGGTGGTGGCCGAGCGCGGCGCCACGGGCAGCGGCGCCATGATTTATGCCTACTGGGTGAGCGACCCTTCGGCCTATGGCGTTGTCGAGTTCGACGCCGCAGATCGGCCGGTCTCGATCGTCGAGAAGCCCAAGGAGGCAAGGTCGAACTGGGCGGTGACGGGTCTCTATTTCTACGACGCCGATGTTTGTGACGTCGCCGCGCATATTCCCCGCTCAGCGCGTGGCGAGCTCGAGATCACGGAGGTCAATGCGCACTATCTCAAGCAGGGGCGGCTCAACGTCGAGAAGCTGGGGCGCGGCTATGCCTGGCTCGATACGGGCACGCCGTCCAGCCTGCTGCGCGCCGCCCAGTTCGTCGAGACGGTCGAAGACCGCCAGGGCCTGCAGATCGGCAGCCCCGAGGAAGTCGCCTGGCGCAAGGGTTATATCGACGATGCCGGGATGGAAAAGCTGATCCAGCCGATCCGGGAGAGCGAATACGGCAAGTATCTGCAGCGGCTGTTGGCCCGCGGCTGAGACCTCATCATTCGTCGTCCCAAGCGAAGCCGAGGGACCTTCTCTCGACCATTAGCGGCTTATCATGGAGAGAGGTCTCTCCACTCGGCCCTTCAGGCCTCGGTCGAGACGACGGGGAGGCGGCTTGCCAAGGGCCTCGAAAACCCGTATCAACGCCGCCTTCCGGCAGCCTACCCGGCCGGACATGGAGCGCGGGCGTAGCTCAGGGGTAGAGCACGACCTTGCCAAGGTCGGGGTCGAGGGTTCGAATCCCTTCGCCCGCTCCAATTTTCTTCAAGCCCGATTCTATTGACGTCGCTTCAGGCTGCGTGTGTCCACGATGCCGGCGACCGAGCGCGGGTCCGTGCCCTTCGGGTAGATCGTGTGCTTCTGGATCTTCTGCGTGCCCGTCGTCGGGATGTCGGGCACGAAATGAATCCAGCCAGGCGCCTTGTAGTACGCGATACGCTCCAGACAGTAGCGCATGAGAGCTTCCGCCTTCTCCTTGCCCGGCTCGGCGTTGCGCAGCACGACGCAGGCCAGCACCTCCTCTTCGCGCAGTTCGTCCTTGACCGGCATCACCGCGACCTGGTGCACCTCGGGGTGCGTCAGCAGCAGCGCCTCGACCTCGGCCGCGGCGATGTTCTCGCCGGAGCGGCGGATGATGTTCTTCTTGCGGTCGACGAAATGCAGCATGCCATCCGGCCCGCGCCATACGACGTCGCCGGTGTGGAACCAGCCGTCGCGCCAGGCGAGCTCCGTCGCCGCCTCGTCCTTGAGATAGCCCGAGAAGAAGCCGCGGCGCGGAGCCGCCGCCGAGTGGCGGATGACCAGTTCGCCGGGCTGCGGATCGGCGACATCGCGCCCGTCGTCATCGACCACACGCGCCTCGATGCCATCGAAGGCGCGACCGAAAGCGCGCGTCCCGACATGGCGCGGCTCGAGGCTGTCGGCAAGCACGCGCACCATCTCGGTCATTCCCCAGAGCTCGATGAGGGGAAAGCCGAAACGCTTCTCGGCCGCGTCGTGCAACTCCGGCTCGACGCCGGCGCCGACGGCGAATCGCACCTGATGGGCGCGCTCGTCGGAACTGGCCGCCTGTCCCAGCAGGAGCGGCACGATGATGCCGAGATAGTGCACGACGGTCGCCCGCGTCTCGGCGATCTCGCGCCACCAGCGCTGCGGGCGGAAGCGGTCGGGCTGGATCTGGCAGTTGCCGGTGACGATGGCGGCCATCAGCGAAAAGACGCCGGCATTGGCGTGATAGAGCGGCAGCGGATTGTAGATACGGTCCTGCCCCGGCCGCAGCGCCGCCAGGCCACCGAGCGATGCATAGCGCTCGCCCGTCGCGACTTCGTAGCCCTGTGACAGGACACAGCCTTTGGGCCGCCCGGTGGTGCCCGACGTGTAGAGGATGCAGGCCGGCGTCTCCGGCGCCGGCTGTCCGGGCAATGCCGGACGCGACGGCTTGGGCAGCGTCGACGAGAACTCTTCAAGCGCAACGATCGCCGGCCGATGGGCGCTTTCTGCCAGCCCGTCGCACAGTTGCTGGCGGCGCGCCGCGAGCGTAATCACGAGCTCCGGCTCGCTGTGCTCCAGCAGATAGGCGATCTCACCCGCGCGATACTCCGGGTTTATCGGCACGCAGCAGACGCCGAGGCTGTTCAATGCGAGCTTGTGCAGGACGTACTCGGGCCGATTCTCGAGCAGGGTCGCTACGCGATGACCGAGGCCGTAGCCCGCCGACCGATAGATCGCGCCGATCTCCTCGACCTGTCGGGCGGCCTCGCCATAGGAGATTTCGAAGCCCGCTTCCAGATAGCCGCGTCCTTCGCCGGACGGCACGGCGAAGAAGGGCTTGTCGCCCCAGGCCGCGACGGCTGCCGCGAACGCTTCGCCGATCGTCGTTCTGTCCATCATGGGCGTGAGGCGTCCTTGTCGGGATGGTGGAACAGCAGCACGACCACCACCGATGACAGCGCCAGCACCGCCATCAGCAGGAAGCCGTCGGTGAACGAGCCGCGGATGTTCAGCACCCAGCCGGTGATGGCGGGCGCCAGGAAGCCGGCGACGGCAAAGGCGAAGTCCATGATACCGAGCGCCGTCGCCGCCCGCTCGGGCACGATGTCGACATTCACCGCGTAGTAGGCGGCGTTGGCGCCCATCGAGGCCGCGACCGCCACGGTGATGCCGGCGATGGCGACCGTGAGGTTGTCGGTCATGGCCACCGGAATGATGGCGATTGCCGCCACGAACTGCGTACCGGCGATCAGCCAGGAGCGGGCGACGCGCAGCCGGCCGGTGGTGGCGAGCAGATGGTCCGACCAGCGGCCGAACAGCCACAACAGCACCGCCGCCGCCAGCCACGGGGCCACGGTGAACAGGCCGACGGAGCCCAGGTCCAGCCCATACTTGCGCTCGAGATAGCTCGGCAGCCAGGTCATGAAGAAGAACAGGAAGTAGCCGAAGACGAAGAACGCCCAATAGTTGGCGAGCAGCGTGCGGTTGGTGAGCAAGGCTGCGATCACGTCCATGCCGGGCCAGGTCTTGAGCACGATGTGCGGGCGCTTGGAAACCGCCTCATGATGGACCTGGATATGGTCGAGCTCGGCCTGATTGACGAAGTGCGATTCGGTCGGGCTGTCGCGGAACAGGAACCACCACAGCGGCACCCATGCCGCCGACAGCACGAACAGCACGCCGAAGGTCAGCCGCCAGTCGAGCCAGGCGAGAAGCTGGGTGACGATCGGCCCGCCGATCGCCAGCGCCAGCGGCACGGCGAGGAGCGCATTGCCCAGCGCCGTCGCCCGCTCATGCGGTGACAGCCAGTGCGTGACCGCACCGGTCAGGGCCGGGAAGTTCGGTCCTTCCGATACGCCCAAAAGCACGCGGGCGGCGCAAAGCATGGCGACGCCCGTCGCCAACGCGGTCATGCCGATCGACAGGCTCCACAGCACGGCGGCGACGGTGAGCACGATGCGCGCGCCCCAGCGGTCGACGGAGAAGCCGCCCAGCAGGGTGGTGACGGCGTAGCCCAGCCCGAAGGCGCCCAGGATGGCGCCGCTCTCGGCTGCCGAGAAGCCGAGCTGCTTCTGGATGAGCGGGATCGCATAGGAGATCGCGGCGCGGTCAATGTAGTTGACGATGGTGATCGAGAATAGAAGGAAGACAATGAGCCAGCGGAAGCGGGTGGGTGTCATTGTCGCCATCACTGTTGCGCGGACGGAACTCGCCAGGTCAACCCGGGAAAACGCGCATAGTCGCGATCAAGCGTGATCCACTCATTCGATTGCAAGAGCTGTAAACCAGCGTAGATGAGCATATTTACGTCGGGCAGAATCATTTGATCTGATTCATGAAATCGACACGGTCCAGATCATTTTTCTCCTGAAGATTCGAGAGGCTGTCGAAATCGACTCCGGGCATTACCCCGCCCTTGGCCTTACTGACCCGCGGCAGGACGCGGCTGTGCCTGGATGCGCTGCGAGGCTCGCTGACGACATGCTGCAGTCCGTCGGTGATCAGCGACGTCAGCGTGCGTCCCTCGGCGGCTTTGCGCTTGGCGCGTTTGAGGAGCTCCTCGGGCAGTCGAACGGTGGTGCGTTTCGTCATATGTCTAGGTTCAGCGTTCCGAGAACGCCAGCTTGGCGCCCAGCGCGGCAAAAGCTCCGGCGAAAGCGCGGCGCATCCAGGTGAGCACGGCCGGCCGCGAGATCACGTGCCGGCGCACCGCGGCGGCGAACAGGCCGTAGCCCACGAACACCACGAAGGTCATCAGCATGAACACGGCGGAAAGCTCCGACATGCGCAGCACCGGCGCGGCCTCGTCGGCGCTGACGAACTGCGGCAGGAAGGCGAAGAAGAAGATCGAGAGCTTGGGATTGAGGATGTTGATCAAAATGGCGTGCACGATCACCTGCATCGCCGACTTCTGGTCGACCGTTTCCTCGACCTTGAGCGCGCCGTGCTCCTTCAGCGTCATCCACGCCATGTAGAGCAGGTAGGCGACGCCGAGATACTTCATCGTCTGGAAGGCGGTGGCGCTGGTGTGCAGCAGCGCCGCCAGGCCCATGATGGCCGCCGCCATGTGCGGCACGATGCCGAGCGTGCAGCCGAAGGCGGCGACCACGCTGGCCCGCGCGCCACGCGACAGGCCGGTGGCGATCGTATAGAGCACGCCGATCCCCGGTGAGACGACGATGATCAGGGTGGTGATCAGGAAGTCAATGCTCATCATGACGCCTCCAATAGCAACACGCTGCCCTGGCCGCCGTCGGCGCAGATGCTGACGATGGCGCGGCTTGCCCTGGGCATGGCCGCGAGCTCCTTCACCGCCTGGCTGATGATGCGCGCACCGGTGGCGCCGAAGGGATGGCCGACCGCCGTGCTCCCGCCATTGGGGTTCATGCGCTCCTTCGGGAAAGGTCCGAAATCACGTGGCACCTTGGCCTTGTCGCGCAGGAACACCGGGTCCTGCAGCGCTTTCAGATGGAAGGCCACTTGTGCCGCAAAGGCCTCATGGATCTCCCAGAGATGGATGTCGCCGTAGGTGAGATCGTGCCGCGCCAGCAGGCGCGGGATGGCGAAGGCCGGCGCCATCAACAGGCCTTCGACGCGGAAGTCGACCGAGCCGATCTCCCAGTCGACCAGTTTTACGCGCGGCGTATCCGGCGGCAGGCGCTCCAGCCCCTTGGATGAGGCGACCCAGATGGCCCCTGCGCCGTCGGTGAGCGGCGAGGAGTTGCCGGCGGTCAGGCTGCCCTTGCCGCTTGTCCGGTCGAACGACGGCGGCAGGCGCGCGAGCTTCTCCAGCGAGGTGTCCTTGCGCGGGATGGTGTCGCGTTTGACGCCGCCCAGCTCGATGACGAGGTCGTCGAAGAAGCCCTTGTCCCAGCCGGCTACGGCCCGCTGGTGGCTCGCGAGCGCGATCTCGTCCTGCTCCGCCCGCCGGATCTGCCATTCCTTGGCGGTGATCTCGGTATGCTCGCCCATGCTGAGGCCGGTCGTGCGGTTGGCGATCGCCGGGATGTAGAGCCGGATGTCCTTGAGGTGGACATGCGTGACGTGATCGAGCTTCTGGCCGAGCGAGCGTGCCTGCTGGAACTTGCGCAGCCAGTCGCTGAGCTTCTGTCCCAGCCCGATCTGCACGCGGCTCAAGCTGTCGACGCCACCCACCAGGGCGAGGTTGCAGGTATCGCCATCGATCATGCCGGCGGCTTCGATGGCGCCCATCATGCTGGTCGAGCAGGCCATGACGGTCGAGAAGGCCGGAATGGTGGCGTCGATGCCGGCATCCATCAGCACTTCACGGGCGATGTTGCTGAAGGTGAGCGAGGGCACCACGACGCCCCACACCGCGAAGTCGGGCTTGCCGCCTTTCAGCAGATCCACCATGTGCCGCGCCACCGGCACCGAAAGCTCGATGGCGTCGTAGCCGGCGAGCGGGCCGTCGACCTTGGCGAAGGGCGTGCGCCCGCCCGCGGCCAGCCAAATGTCCTGAGGGCGAGGCATGGAAACTCCCTATGCGGCAAGGCAGCAGCGCTTGGCTTTCTTGCCGCTGCCGCAGGGACATGGGTCGTTGCGCCCGACGTTGCGCCACGGATTGATTGCAGGTTGCTGGTTTATGGACTCATGGATCGACGATCCGTCAATGTCGTCCTTTACGTCATCGAAGGAGTACTCCTGGAGGAGACCCACGACATCGTCGATATAGCCCATGCCGAGCCCGTCAAAACGCGACGTATCCGATGGGTTGCGCTCGGCATGCTGGAGGATTTCCTCGAACGGCTCTCGTTCGAAGATGAATTCGTCGATACGTCCCTTCTCGAGTGCTTCGATCACCAGAGGGCGAAGATCACGCAGACCCAAGATGCAGATCGCATCGACCCACGCATGCCAGACGAACTCGCCGTCCACGGACAAGTCCCCGGAGCCAAATCTCCGCAGGAAGTCGATCATGACCGTACGATCGATTCGCCCTTCCCACGTCAGAAACGTTGCCGCGCGAAACAGCGAATCACGAACAAGCTCGTCTCGATCCTGGTCGGCTATGGCGTTGAACAGCGCTTCGGCGTTGCCGTCGAAGACGCCCGCGACAATTCTCGGCAATGTCTCCGTCAGTGCGTCGCCAAGCAACAACTCGAGATCTTCTGAAGGGCGGCTGAGCGATCGAAGCAGTGGTGCGAACGCCTTTGTGTCGCGCATGGCGCCCATGATGTGCAGGGCGCGGAACAGGCCGAGAGTTGTCTTGTCGCCTTCGTTCTTTTCGTCGGCATACCGTTCCAGGGCGATCCGCAGGTGAGGGCCGGCTTCGGCGTAGCGCTCCATGCAGGTCCGGATCGCCCGTTCCGACGTCTCAGGCAACAGTACCAGGTCGAGTACGTGGTACTCGATGGACGCGTCGGGTCCCCAGTCAAATGCCGGATCTTTGACCATTGTCGCCCCTCAAGCCGCCTGCTCGACGGTCGAGGCGACATCGCGCGTGGTCACGCGGCGCAGGTCGCGCACCTTGGTGGTGTCGAACGGCCGCGCGCGATGCATGGTGCAGCGATTGTCCCAGATCACCAGGTCGCCCCGCTTCCAAGTGTGGCTGTGCACGAACTGGCGCTGCGTGGCGTGCTCGATCAGGTCCATCAGCAACAGCCGCCCGTCGGCGATCGGCATGCCGATGATGTGCGAAGCGTGGGCGGCGAGGTAGAGCGTCTTGCGACCCGAACCGGCGTGGCGGCGCACGACGCGCTGCGGCACCGGCGGCAGGCTGGCCAGCTCCTCCTGCGTGTACATGGTGACGGCGAGCTGGCCGCGCGAATGCCAGATCGAATGCTCGGCGATCATCGGCTCGATCCGGTCCCTGGTCTTCTGCGGCAGCGCGTCGTAGGCCGCGCGCAGGTCGGCGAACTCGGTCTCGCCGCCCTCGTCGGGCACGATATGGGCATAGAGCATGGAGAGTGCGCCGGGCACGGCGCGGAACGAGGCGTCGGTGTGCCACAGGCGATTGGCCAGCCAGTCGAGCCGTCGCTTGCTGTTGGTCTCCAGGACGTTGCCGTCGCCATCAAGATTGGAGATGTCGGCGATGTCATTCGAGGCAATGCGGTGCTTGATGCCGGTGTGCCTGGCCTTCTGCGCCGGCGAAGCGATCGGCCCGAAATAGCGGGCGAAGCCGATCTGCTGGTCATCCGTCAGCATCTGGCCGTGAAAGACCACGATTGCGTAACGGTTGATCGTCGCCTCGATCGCGTCGCGGTCGGCGGGCTTCAGCGGCTGGGCCAGGTCGAGACCGGAAATCTCGGCCACGAAGTCGGGCGTCACCGGCTTCACGGTGATGCTCATGACCGTCTCCTGCGGCTATAGTGGTTCTGACCAACCCATCTTCCCCCAGGAAACGCCATGCCGCAAACCCACAAACTCGCCCTGCTCGACGACTATCAGAAGGTCGCGCTCAAGATGGCCGACTGGGATCGGCTGCGGAAACGCGGCGTGGAGATCACGGTGTTTCACGAGCCGTTTTCCTCGGTCGAGGACGCCGCCAGGAAGCTGGCGCCTTTCGACATGCTGGGCCTGCTACGCGAGCGCACCGCCTTCCCGCGGGCGCTGATCGAGAAGCTGCCCAACCTGAAATTCATGGTCCTGACCGGCGCGCGGGCTTCCAGCCTGGACGACAAGGCCGCGACCGACCGCGGCATCCCGATCAGCAACACGCCGGGCGGCGGCTCCAACGCCTCGACCGCCGAGCTCACCTGGGCTCTGCTGATGATGTGCGCCCGCGATCTCGCCAAGGCCGAGCGCCTGATGCGCTCGGGTGGCTGGCATGACGGCATCGAGCAGATGGTCGTCCTCGAGGGCAAGCGGCTGGGCGTCATCGGTCTCGGCCGCCTGGGCAGCCGCGTCGCAGGCTATGCAAAAGCCTTCGGCATGGATGTCGTGGCCTGGAGCCAGAACCTCACAGAGGAGAAGGCGGCCAAGGGTGGCGCGAAGCTCGTCACCAAGGACGAACTGCTCGAGACCTCCGACTTCGTCAGCATCCATCTCGTGCTGTCCGACCGCAGCCGCGGGCTTCTAGGCGCGGCCGACCTCGCCAAGATGAAGAAGAGCGCGATCCTCATAAACACCTCGCGTGGGCCGATCGTCGACGAGGCGGCGCTGCTCACCGCTCTCAAGAACCGCACAATCGCCCATGCCGGCCTCGATGTTTACGACAAGGAGCCGGTGGCGGCCGGCCATCCCTTCACCAAGCTTGAGAACGTTACTCTGATCCCCCACCTGGGTTACGTCGTCGAGGACAGCTACCGGCACTTCTATGCCGGCACGATCGAGGACATCGAGGCCTGGCTGGACGGCAAGCCGATCAACGTCATCAATCCGGAGGCGCTGAAGAAGGCGGCTTAAAGCCCTGTCGCCAACGCACCTCGCATCACCCCTCATGTTCCTCTCCCCCTTGGGGGAGAGGCTAGGTGAGGGGGTGCGCGG
>JAEZHS010000602.1 GCA_023436825.1 Pseudomonadota bacterium
TCGCGCACCAGGATGGCGAACGGCGCCTTGGCCAGCATGGCGACCGGATCGAAGTCGCGATCGACGTCATAGAGCTGGTTCTCGTAGACGAACGGGTTCGTGACGATGAGGCTGGCGATGCAGAACAAGAGCGTGTAGCCGTCGGCCGGCGCGCGCGCGGCGACCTGCGCCGAGATGCCGCCGCCTGCCCCCGGCTTGCCGTCGATGTAGAAGCGCTGGCCGAGTCGTTCTGACAGGGCGTCGAAGACGATGCGCGAATGGGTGTCGGTGATGCCGCCCGTGGACGGCGACACGACGCGCACTGGCTTGGTCGGCCAGTTGCTGGCGCGGGCCGGCGTGGCGCCTGCCAGGACGAGGCCGGCCGAACCGACGAGCCCGCTCAGCAGCGGTCGGCGCCTAAGGCTGCTCTCCCCTATGGTCATCGCGATTTCCTCCGATCGTTGTTCTTGCTTGCAGGAAGGCCAGCACCTCGCGGGCGACGGCCTTCGGATCCTGGATGGCGGCGACATGGCCGGCATCGGCGATCGTCGCGGTGCGCGCGTCAGGCAGCTCGCTGGCGAGCGAAAGCGTATGGATGGGCGGGATCAGTCGGTCATCGGCGGCGGCCAGCACCAGGGTCGGGCACGAAATTGCGCCGAGATCGACAGCGACGGCTCGGGCCAGGATGGCGGCGCGCCGTTGCTTCTGCGCGGCGTCACGCCGGTTGCCGGCGAAGATGGCGGCGACCTCCGGATGCAGTGCGAGGTATTGCCCCGTGAAGAAGTAGCGTGCGATTTCCGATGCGCTGTCGGGCAGGCCTGCGCGCAGGGCAGCAAGCCTGGTAAAGGCCTCGGGATTGATCGAAGCCGGCGCCACACCGGCCCGGAAGGTGCTGGACAGCACCAGCCGGTCGATCCTCTGCGAATGGCGTTGGGCCAGCACCTGGGCGATGACGCCGCCCAGCGATGTGCCGAAGACATGGGTCCGCTCGAAGCCCAGCGCCTCGATCAGGGCCGCCGCGTCGTCGGCAAGCTCCGTGAGACCGTAGGCCGTGCCGGGATTGCGCGTGGCGCCGGAGTCGCGCTGATCGTAGGCGATCACCGTGAAGTGCTCGGCCAGCAGCGCGCCGAGCGCGTCGAACATCGAATGATCGGCCTCGGCGCCGTGGATCAGCAACAGCGGCGCGCCGTTGCCGCGCCGCGCGAAGGCGATCGTCGTGCCGTTGGCCTGCACCGTCGGCATGGTCAGTGCAGCAGCGTGCCGAGCGCGCCGGAAAGCTCTCGCGCCGGATCCCCCGGGACATAGGGCATGCGCCAGGCGACATGGCCGTCGGGCCGCACCAGCGCCGCGCCGCGCAGGCCCATCTGGATGCCGTCGGCCGGATGGGCATTGGGCAGCATTTTCAAGCCGAGCGGCAGGCCGAGCTTGGCTGAGACGTCGCGGCCGGCCTCCATCCAGGCCTCGCCCATCGGTCCCGCGACCAGCGTGAAATCCTGGTCGAACCAATCGAGCGTCGACTGCTTGCGCGCCGGATCGAGCCAGAGGTGCGGGAAGCGCCCGCCCGGCCGGTCGGACGGCGCATAGACGCGCGTCAGGTGGCCACCCTTGGGCGTGCCGTCGGGGATCACCGCGCCCTCTTCGTAGGTGAAGCCCAGCGCCTGGCCGATGCTGTGCAGATGGTTGTCGAGGTCGTTGATCCAGAAGCGGATGTGGTCCTCGTTGCCGGAGCGGATCGCCTGGTCCATGCGCAGGAAGCGGATGCGGTTGCCGAAGCTGAAATCGGCGTTGGACTGCGCCACAGGCCTCCGCTCGACGTCGTAGCTGTCGAGCAGCTTTTCGGATGCCCAGCCGCGCAGCACATAGGCGAGCTTCCAGGCGAGGTTGTGTGCGTCCTGCACGCCTGAGTTCAGGCCGAAGCCGCCGGTCGGCGGGAAGCGATGGGCGGCATCGCCGACCAGCAGGACTCGGCCGCGGCGGAAGCACTCCGCGACCTGCTTGCTCATGCGCCAGACCGAGCGGTTGAGCAGCGTGACGTCGAGATCGGGCACGCCGACATGGGCGCGGATGATCTCGATCATCTCCGTGTCGCTCCACGGCCGCGGCCGCTCGTCCTTCTGCTCGCCGATCTGGATGATGCTGAGCCAGCGGTCGCGACCATTGGTGTTAAGGATGCTGGCGCGCGGCACGCCGGGTGTCCTGGAATAGACCTGGTAGCCCGCCGCTTCGCGCGCCAGCGGGAAGCGGGAAAGGTCGGCGCGCCAGTATTCGTTCAGCAGCACGGCGAGCGTCGCAGGCCCCGCCATGTCGATACCTGCGGCACGGCGGGTCTGGCTGCCGGCACCGTCGCAGGCGAGCAGGTAGCGCGCCTGCCAGCGTTCGCTCTGGCCCGTCGCAACATCGCGGATCTCGCAGACGACACCGTCCTCCACCTCCTCGAAGCCCAGGAACTCGGTGGAGAAGCGCACCTGCACGAGATTGGAATGCTCGATGACGCGGTAGATCTCCTCTTCGACCGCGTCCTGTGCCACCAGGCATTTCCAGGCGGGCGTCTGGCCGAGATTGGGCTCGGGTCGCGAGCGGCCGATCTCGCGTCCGGCGATGCTCTCGACCTGCACGAACATGTCGGAGTTGTCCTGCAGGCCACGATCGCGGATCGCCCGCTCGATGCCCCACTGGCGGAAGATCTCCATGGTGCGCACCCAGCAGCCGCGCGACTTGGGATGATCGGTCGTCGTCGGGCTCTTCTCGACGATCATGGCATCGATGCCGAAACGGTCGAGCAACAGGCCCATCGCTAGGCCGACCGGCCCGCCGCCGACGATGAAGACCGACGTGCGACGCGGTGCAGGCGAAACATCGCCCATCTGGTTTCCTCCTCGTTGTTCACGGGAGTTTGCGTGCCGCCGCCTATCTCACAAGAATATGTTTGATATGATCTCGATCTCCATTCGAGATGGGAGGCATCGTTGGACCTGCGCCAGCTGCGCTACTTCGTGGCGGTCGCCGAGCGCGGCGGCTTCGGTGCGGCGGCGAGTGCGCTGAACGTCGCCCAGTCCGCGCTCAGCCGGCACATCAAGCTGCTGGAGCACGAGCTGGGCGGCCCGTTGTTCGAACGCGGTGCGCGCGGCGTGGCGGTGACCGAGGCCGGCAAGGTCCTGCTGGAGCGCGGCCGCTGGCTTTTGGGCGCCGTCGACGACATCAAGGCCGAGGTGCTGACCGAGAACCGCGAGCCCGGCGGCACGGTGCGGCTGGGCGCGCCGTCGAGTCTGGCCGACAATTTCTATGCTCCGCTGGCCCGGCTGTTCGCCCGCCGCTTCCCGCGGGTGCGCCTCGAGCTTAGCGACGGACTGACCGAGGAGATGACCGACCGCCTGTTGAAGGGCGAGCTCGATCTCGCCGTCGTCACCGCCCCGCAGCCCAACGATCATCTCGACTACGAAACCCTCGTGGTCGAGCAGGTCTTCCTGATCGGCCCGCCGCGGGATCCGCTGCTCGGTCGCGGCTCGCTGACGCGCAAGGACTTCCGCCAACTGCCGGCGGCGGTGCTGCCGCTCAGCCGCAGCGCCTTTCCCTCGGGCGTTCGCTCCTCGCTCCGGGTCGAAAGCATGACGCCGCTCAAGCAGATGGTGGCGTCGGGCCTCGGCTATGGCCTGCTGCCCTTCTCGGGAATCCACCAGGAGGTCGCCGACGGCACGCTCTCGGCTGCCCGACTGCCGTGGATGAGCGCCGATCGCGTGCTCGCGCTGCCTCGCGGCCGCCCGACGAGCCGTGCCACGCGCGAAGCCGTCGCAGCGCTGAAGGAGGTCTGCCGGGATCTCGTGGAGCAGGGCAAGATCCTGACGGTGCGAGCGAAATAGCGGCGGCTCGGCAGGTTTGACGCGCTTGCGACTCGTTATATATGATTGAATATATCGAGTGGGTTTTCCGGCCCGCTACCCCGCGCCGGTCACGGCGGCGGCCGCATCGAGCATCCCAACCTGCGGTCGCCGTCTCCTCATCCGTTCAGGAGAAAGCGCCATGACAGTCCTTGAAAAGGGTCCGGCCCAGCGTCCGGCCTATGCCGACGGCAAGACCAAGCTGATGCTGATCGACGGCCGCTGGGTCGCGGCGGCGTCGGGCAAGACCTTCGAAAGCCGCAATCCGGCGACCGGCGAACTTTTGGCGCACGTCGCCGAGGGCGACCGCGAGGACATCAACCGCGCCGTCGCCGCGGCGCGCAAGGCCTTCACCGGCCCGTGGAGCAAGTGGAAGCCGGCCGAGCGGCAGGCCGTGCTGCTGAAGCTCGCCGACCTGGTCGAGCGGCACATCGAGGAGCTGGCCGCGCTCGACACCTACGACATGGGCGCCCCGATCAGCCGCACGCGCAACAACCGCCAGCGCGCCGTCGGCATGCTGCGCTATTACGCCGGCATGGCGACGTCGATCCACGGCGAGACGATCGACAACTCGCTGCCCGGCGAGATCTTCTCCTTCACGCTCAAGGAGCCGATCGGCGTGGTCGGCGCCATTATCCCGTGGAACGGCCCGCTCACGGCGTCGATCTGGAAGATCGGACCGGCGCTGGCGACCGGCTGCACCGTCGTGCTGAAGCCCGCCGAAGAGGCGCCGCTGACTCCGCTCAGGCTGGGCGAGCTCTGCCTGGAGGCGGGCGTGCCGCCGGGAGTCGTGAATGTCGTGCCGGGCTACGGCGAGACCGCGGGTGCGGCGCTCTCCTCGCATCCCGACGTCGACAAGGTCGCCTTCACCGGCTCGCACCTGACGGGCCAGAAGATTGTCCAGGCCTCGGCAGGCAACCTCAAGCGCGTGTCGCTCGAGCTCGGCGGCAAGTCGCCCGACATCGTGTTCGCCGACGCCGATCTCGACGCCGCGGTGCCGGGCGCCAGCATGGCGGTGTTCGCCAACTCCGGGCAGATCTGCAGCGCCGGCACGCGCCTGTTCGTCGAGCAGAAGGTCTACGAGGAGTTCACGCACAAGGTGGCGGCGTTCGCCAAGGCATTGCGCGTCGGCAACGGCGCCCATCCGGAGACCCAGGTCGGCCCGCTGGTGTCGCCCGAGCAGCTCGATCGCGTCACCACCTATCTCAGCATCGGCCGCCAGGAGGGCGCGCGTCGTCTCAGTGGCGGCGAGCAGCTGACCGAGGGCGACTACAAGAAGGGCTACTTCGTGCCTCCCACGGTATTCGCCGACGTGAGGGACGAGATGCGTATTGCCCAGGAGGAGATCTTCGGGCCGGTGATCTCGGCCATCCCCTTCACGGACATCGAGGAGGTGATCCAGCGCGGCAACGCCACGACCTTCGGCCTGGGCAGCGGTGTGTGGACGCGCGACGTCAGCAAGGCGCACAAGTTCGCGCGCGCGATTCGCGCCGGCTCGGTCTGGATCAACTGCTACCAGGCGATGGATCCGGCCGTGCCGTTAGGCGGCTACAAGATGAGCGGCTACGGCCGAGAGAGCGGCCTGCAGCACGTCGAGGAGTATCTCAACGTCAAGGCGGTCTGGATCAAGACCGCCTGACGCTCATGTCATGATCTTCCCCGCGCGCCTTCATGAGGGCGCGGGGACGCGCGCGGTCCGGAAGACTAAAGACCATGAGCAGACCTGGAAGGTCCGCGCTCCGGCAAGATCAGCCCATCCACTCTGTCGTATGCCGATCACGCGAGGGACGCCCGAGCTTGGGCGCGTCCGGCGCCATCGGCCTCGGCGTGCCGACGCCCAGAAACCCGACCAGGCGGCTCGGCGCTTCGAAGCCCAAGGCCTTGTTGACCTGCGGATCGTAGCTGTTGGCGCCCGTCACCCACATGCCGCCGTAGCCCAGCAGGTGGATCGCGTTCAGCATGTTCATGGCGGCGGCGCCCGCCGACAGTAGCTGCTCGATCTCGGGGATCTTGCCTTCCTTCATCTCGACGCCGATGGCGATGATGAGCGGCGTGCGTGCCACCCAGGCACGGGACTTCTCGGCCATCGCCGAGCCGTTGGCCGGATCGCGCGCCATTGCCGCCTCGGCGAGGCGGTCGGCCCAGGCCTGGCGCTGCGCGCCGCGGATCAGCACGAAGCGCCAGGGCCTGAGGCGTCCGTGGTCGGGCGCGCGCAGGCCGGCATCGAGAATGAGGTCGAGCTCGGCGCCTTCCGGCGCCGGCTCCTGCAGGAGGTTTGCAGACTGCCGCGACAGCAGCAGCTCGACGGCGCGCAGGCGTTCATCGCGCTGGGCCGCAGGTGAGGCGATGGCATGGTCCATAGCTGCAATATCGGTCGAATGGCAAAGATATGCAAGTGATAGTCATTATCAAATCCGGGAACTTCAGGCCTCATGAATCGTTGCGGTCGCCATGGAGTGGCTCTGGAAGGTCGATTGGGCGGGCATCTTCGTGCCAAAGCACGGACTGTTCGAGCTCTTCCTGCGCGGCACCGTCATGTATCTCGCGATCTTCGTGCTGCTGCGCGCCGTCGTGCGCCGCCATTTGGGCGGCATCGGCATGACGGACATCCTCGTGATCGTGCTGATCGCCGAAGTTGCAGGCAACGGCATTTCCGAGAACTTCCAGTCGATCGGTGAAAGCCTGGTGCTGGTCCTGACGGTGCTGTGCTGGAGCACGCTGATCGAATGGGCACAGTCGCGCTTCCCCGCCTTCGAGCGGCTGGTGCGCGACCGCAAGCTGAAGCTTGTCGACAACGGGCGCATGCTGCGTCGGAACATGCGCGAGGAGTTCATTACCGTCGAGGAACTGATGGCCCAGCTGCGCGAAAATGGTCTCGAGGACTGCAGGGACGTGAAGGCGGCCTACATGGAAGCCGATGGCTCCATCAGCATCGTTCGCCGCGACGGCAAATGACCTTGCCCCCGTCGCCCGCGAGTCCGATCATCCGGCCCAACACCGGAGGTTCCCATGAACGTCGCGACCCCACCGAAACCGGCATCCGCCGAAAGCGCCGCGCCACGCCTCACTGAACTCGCCCGCTTTGCCGGCTGCGCCGCCAAGATCAGCCAGGCCGACTTGCACAAAGCGCTGGCGGGCCTTCCCGTGGCTGCCGATCCGCGCGTTCTGGTCGGCCACGACACGTCGGATGATGCCGCCATCATCAACCTGCGCGATGATCTCGCGCTGGTCGAGACCGTCGACATCTTCCCGCCGATCGTCGACGACGCCTACGACTACGGCCGCATCGCCGCCGCCAACGCGCTCAGCGACATCTACGCCATGGGCGGCACGCCGCTGAATGCGCTGAGCTTCGTCGCCTGGCCGGTCGATACGCTCGGCACCACGCCGCTGCGCCAGGTGCTCGACGGCGCCGCCGCGATCTGCAAGGAAGCCGGCATCGCCATTTCCGGCGGCCATTCGATCGTCGACGAGGAGCCGAAGTTCGGTCTGTTCGTCACCGGCACCATCGATCCGCGGAAGGTCGTCTCCAACGCCGGCGCCCGGCCGGGCGATGCGCTGGTGCTGACCAAGCCGATCGGCACCGGTGTGCTGACCACGGCGGTTAAGCGCAACGCGGCACCCGAGAGCGCGCTCGCCGAAGCGATCAAGTCGATGACGACGTTGAACCGCCACGCGGCCGAGGCGATGAACGCCGCCGGCGCGACGGCGGCGACCGACATCACAGGCTTCGGCCTTTTGGGCCATCTCGGCAACATGCTGCGCGCCGCCTCGTCGGCGGCCGGTACGCCGGTCGGCGCCAAGCTCTCCTACGCAGCCGTGCCGGTGTTCGATCGCGTCACAGGCTTCCTCAAGGAAGGCCTCTGCCCCGGCGGCACCCGCCGCAACCTCGAATACGCTGCGCCGCATGCGCGCTTCGCCGACGAGCTTGCCGAACCGCAGCGTCTCCTGCTCGCCGACGCGCAGACATCGGGCGGCCTGCTGATCGCCGTGCCTCAGGAGAAGCTTGCGGGGCTCGTCGCCGACCTCAGGAAGCGCGGGACGCTGGCACAGGCAGTCATCGGCACTGTCACCGCCGCCGACAAGCCCGGTGTCATCGAGGTGACCTCATAGTCCAGAAGACTTAAGGCAGTTGCGTTGCCTGGCTGACGGCGAGCAGCCAGCCGTCGCGGCCGGTGACGTACACGACGACCCAGCGGACATCGCGGGCCCTCTGTTCCGCGACGTTCGGCAGGGTGCTCTTGCCGGTGACGACGACGGTCGGGCCGGCAAAGACACGGTAGCTCAAGTCGATGGCCGGCGCGTTCTCGATCATGGGTGCGCCCGCCATCGCCGAAGCGACGCGCGCATCCCTGTCCTCCATCTTTCCGGACTCGTGGGTGTGCGTGAAGGCGTCTGCATAGATCGCGCGCAGTGTTCTGGCGTCCTTGGTCGTCACCGCCTTGGCGAGCTTGTCGCGGACGACCTTGATCTCTTCGATGATGCTCTGCGATTCGGCTTTGTCGGGCTGGCGCGGCGGATGGGCGAGCACGGGCAGCGCGATGAGAAGTGGTGCGGTCGCCAGCAGCAAACGTCGACGCATCCGTCGTCCTTTTCGGGCGCCAGCCGGAGGCCAGCGGTCCGGAAGAGTTCTAGGATTTCGAGCTTACGCCCGCCTGGGCGAAGGTCGCCATGCCGTTGTGGCAGGCCGCCGCCGCTTTCAGGAGCGGCACCGCCAGGGCTGCGCCCGAGGCCTCGCCCAGGCGCATGTCGAAGTCTAGCAGGGGACGCTGGCCGATCGCTTCGAGCAGGCGCCTGTGGCCGGGCTCGGCCGAACGATGCGCCACCAGACAATGGTCGAGCGCGTGCCGGTCGATGGCGTGCAGCACCGCAGCAGCCGCCGTGCAGGCATAGCCGTCCAGCAGCACGGGGATGCGGCCCATCCGAGCAGCCAGCACTGCGCCGGCGATGGCTGCGAACTCCTCGCCGCCGACTGCCGCCAGCAAGGCGAGCGGATCGTGTTGCTCGATCAGCGCGCGGTGATGCGCCAGCGCCTCGTCGATGACGGCGATCTTGCGCGCCAGTGCCTTGCCCTGAAGGCCGGTGCCAGGCCCTGCCCAGTCGGCGCCGGCGCCGCCGAACAGGGCCGCGGACAGAGTCGCTGCCGTCGTCGTGTTGGCGATGCCCATCTCGCCCAGGCAGAGCACGTCGATGCCGGGCTCGGCCGCCATCATGCCGTAGGCCATGGCGTTGGCCGTGCGCGCCTCGCTCATCGCCGCGCCTTTGGTGAAGTCCTCGGTCGGATGCTCGAGGTCGAGCTCGTAGATGCGCAGGTCGGCATCGATGCTGCCGGCGAGCTGGTTGATCGCCGCACCGCCGTTCAGGAAATTCTTCACCATCTGGGCGGTGACTTCCGGCGGATAGGCCGACACGCCGCGCGCCGCCACGCCGTGGGTGCCGGCGAACACCGCGATGCGCGGCCGCTCGATTCTCGGGCTGGCGCGGCCCTGCCAGGCGGCCAGCCATTCGGCGATCTCCTCCAGCCGCCCGAGTGATCCCGGCGGCTTGGTGAGCTCGGTCTGGCGCTGCACGACCTTGGTCTGCGCCTCCTGATCGGGACCAGGCAACTCGCGCAGGATCCTGCGCATTTCGTCGAAAGAAGGAGCGGTGGGGGCGTTCATAGCGGGCGCGGACCATCCTATATTTGCCCCATCATGACCAGTCCCACCGAGCCGCCGGTCGCCCGGCCGTCCTCCTTCGACGAATGGCTGCAAGCCTTCAAGGAGCAGGCCACGTTCTTCACCGGCCTGAAGCTCGATGTCGGCGTGCCGCGCTGGCAGCTCGCCGATGTGCTGCCGGTGCTGCCCTTCGTCGGAGCGGGCGTCGGCCTCGCGGCCGGGCTGGTGTTCGCGATCATGCGCGGCCTGGGTCCGGGCTGGCTCGCCGCCGTCGTGGCCGTGGGTGCAGCGATCCTGCTTACGCGCGCCCTGCATGAAGATGGTTTGGCCGACACCGCCGATGGATTGGGGCCGCACGGGCTCGATGCCGACCGGCGGCTGGAGATCATGCGCGACAGCCGCAACGGCACCTTCGGCGTGCTGGCGCTCGCTCTCTCGGTGCTGGTCAAGGTCGCCTGCCTGGCGTCGTTCAGCGGCGCCACCGGCTTGGTGGTGCTGATCGCCGCGCACGCGCTGTCGCGTGCAACCCTCGCCTATCCATTGCTCACCTACTCGCCGGTGCATGCCGACGGGCTGGGCTCGCAGGTCGGCAAGCCCTCCGACAATGACGTCTGGCTCGCCATCGGCATCGGCGCCGTGCTGGCCTTCGTGCTGCTTCTGGGCAAGGGTTTTTTTGTGGCCCTTCTGGCGCCCATCGCCGCCATGGCTGCAACCTGGTTCGCGTCGCGCTGGATCGCCGAGCGCATCGGCGGCTATACCGGCGACACACTGGGCGCCGTCCAGCAGGCGGCCGAGATCGCCTTCCTGGTGGTGGCGGCGCTGTTCATCAGCCGGTAAGACACGCACGCTGTCATCCCGAG
>JAEZHS010000611.1 GCA_023436825.1 Pseudomonadota bacterium
CGCCGTGATGCGGGCGTTGCCCTTGCTCTTGAACGCAGCCGCGGCCTGCTTGATCGTGTTCAGCGCCTGCTGGCTCAGGTTCGACCGGTCCCAGTCGAAGAACACCATGAACGACGGCGGCGCAACCGGCGGCGGTGGCGGCGGCGGCGGCGCGGCCGCGGCCGCAAACTTGATCAGCACGCCCGCGCCGACGCCAACATTCTGGTTGGGACCCGTCACATAGCCGACACCCGGCACGTTGACGCCGACCGACGTCGTGCCGAGGTAGCGCCCTTCGAGCTGAATGCGGAACATCTGGTTGACGTTGTAGCCAATACCGACGGCCGCCGAGTAGGCAAATACCGTGGCGCCAAGCGAGGTGTTGCTGTCGACGAAACCCAGACCGGCGCCGACACCGGCATAGGGCGTCCACACCGATTGCGGCATGAAGTCGTAGTAGATCGCCGCCAGCGTCGTGAGCTGCCCGACCTTGTTGGTGATCGCCGTGCTCGGGATGTTGACATTGACGGGCAGCCACGAGTAGCCGACCTCAAGCTGAGGACGCCAGCCAATGAAGTCATAGCCGATGGCGCCGCCGAGGGTGAAGCCAGTCCCCGAGGTGATGCCTCCGCCGTTGCTGTTCAGGCCACCAAGGTTCCAGTTCGCGCCCGCACCGAAGCCAAGATAGAACCCTTCCTGGGACCAGAAATTCGGCGCGCCCTCCGGGCTCTGGGCGCTTGCCGCCAGCGGCACTGCAAAGATTGCCGCAGCAGCCAGCAGATACTTAGCTTGCTTCACGGAGCTCCCCCTCCATTTACCCAAACAATTATCGAAAAAAAGCTCCGAAAAGATACACTGTCGATGCGTGTCGTCGGAGACGTTCTTCGGCGATCAATTGTTTATGTGATCCGGTGTTGCAGGCGGGCAACACCAGCTGGACGTCAGGCTTCAGATTGCGCCGGTCGTTCGGTGTTGCAGGCGTCCACCGCCAGCCGGACGTCAGGTTTCAGAAGCCGCCGGTCGGATAATTCCCCGCGAGGGTGCGCGGAATGGCAACAGTCGCCGTGGCGCCCGACAAGATCTGGAAGAACTTGGAGGCATCCGCCAGAGGCGCGGGAGATACGTAGACGATGTCATTCGGCCTGACCGGAAAGCTGTTCATGGCGAAAAAGGACTGCGGATCTTTCAGGTTCAACCGATAGACGATGGGCACCGTCTCGCGATCTTCCGCCAGGAGCTGCACACCATACTGGCGCGCCAATGCGACTGGCTCACGGCGAAAGAGGTAGACGCCCTTGGCGTCGGAGCGCGACGCGTCCAAGCCAAGAACCTGGCCGAGCCCGTCCGTCAGGTTGAGGGGCGACTTGCGGAAAATCTGCTCGCCAGGCTGCTGGACAGCGCCCAAGGCGACAAACTTCTGCGGCTTGCGGGACACGAGCAGAGCATCACCCGCCGCCACGGAGACGTTAAAGGTTTCGGGCTGGTCGATGAGATCCTGCATCGGCACGGACATCGAGGAACGGCCTCGCGTCAGCCTAAGCGACGTCTCGTAGGGCGGATATTTCGGGCCGCCCGCCAGGGCGATCATGTCGAGAAGTCGCTGGTCGGTCCGCTCGATAGGATATGGCCCGGGTTTATTCACATCTCCTTGGACCGAAGCCGTGCTGCTGACGTTCTGCGCGACCAGCACCGTCGCCTGAGGCTGAACAGCCTGACTCTCGAGACGAGCAACGATCTGGGCCTCGATGTCCGACAGCTTCTTGCCCCGGACGGCGAATCTTCCCGCGTAAGGCAGGGCGATCGTGCCATCGACATCAACGCGCACCGTCACGTCCGCGCCCTTGCGCTCGCGCCCGGCGAACAGACCACCCTCGCCGGCTTCCCAAATCGTGACCCGCAGCACGTCTCCAACGCCCGCCCGACCGAACGACCCGTCTCTCCGGAACGCCGCAGGGACAGCGGGTGGAACCGGCTGGTAATATTGCTCGGCGTCGCGGGCAATTCGCGAGTCGATGGTGACCAGAGCGAACCTCATCACCGCGCCCGGGTCGGCTTTGCGGTTCTCGGTGGCGTGAGCCGCCATCCCGTTGGCGTTCGGACCGTCGCTCGGCAGCAGGTCGCAGGCGCCCGCCGACAGGGAAAGGATGGCGGCGACAAGACCGCATCGGACGCGGTCGCTCACCTTATTGAATGTCGACTGCACTCGCCCGCCCCCCACGTACCTGACCCTTGGCGAGCCGCCACGGCCATTCCTACAGCGTTTATAACATAATCTGAGCATTATGTCATATCCTGCTGATTCCCAAAGGATCTTTCCGAAATTCTTGGCCATAGAGAACAACGCACCGGCACTGCAGACCGATCAGGCCGACGTGGCTGGGCGCTTACCATTCTGCTGCATCCAAATTGCACTTACATCACAAATTCCCCTGGAATCTACAAAGCACTTGAACATAACTTTATCACAGGGTCATAACCGGTGCGGTGTAGGCGTGAGTTATCCTGTCCCGGAGCAATCGATCCGGCGGATGATTCTGGTGCGTCACGGGTCTCTGGGGAGACGTTGCCGGCAAAAAGCCGCGATGTCGCCAGAAACTCGACGCGATTTGTGACGGGAAGAGACGGGGCATGCAATCGAGAGGCGAGATCGCCATTGTCGGCTATGCCTGCCGAGTACCCGGCGCGCGGCATATTGCTGGCTTGTGGGAATTGCTCAGGGACAACCGCTGCGCAGTGACCCAGATCACGCCTGATCGCTTCCCGACAGGCCCATTCTATCATCCAGCCATTGATCAATCCGGGCGCTCCTACACCTTCGCAGCCGGTGTGATCGATGACATTTGGGGGTTCGACGCCGCCGCGTTTGGCATGAGCCCACGCGAGGCGACCCAGGTCGATCCCCAGCATCGCCATCTCCTCGAAGTGTCTTACGACGCGCTGGCCCACGCCGGCATCCGGCCATCCACCCTGGCCGGCAGCGACGCCGGCGTCTATGTCGGCGCCTCTTCCGTCGACCATGTCGCACGGTTCTTTGCCGACCCGTCCATGGCCGACGTGCACATGATGACGGGCAATTCCGTCAGCGTCGCCGCCAACCGCGTCTCGTATACGCTCGACCTGCGCGGCCCCAGCATCGCCATCGACACGGCGTGCTCATCGTCCATGGTCGCTCTCCATCTTGCCTCCGAGGCGATCCGCAACGGCACGATCGACACCGCCATTGTCGCCGGCGTGAACCTGCTGCTGTCGCCGTTCTCCTACATCGGCTTCTCTCGCGCCACCATGCTGTCGCCAACCGGCCTGTGCCGCCCCTTTGACGCCGGCGCCGATGGCTATGTGCGCTCCGAGGGCACGATCGTCATGGTCCTGCGCTCCATGGCGGCGGCCCACAAGGCGCGTAATCGCATCCATGGCGTGATCGTCGGCTCGGGCATGAACCAGGACGGACGCACGACCGGCCTGTCGTTGCCCTCGGCCGAGTCCCAACGTCGCCTGGTCGAACGCGTCTACGACGATTTCGGGATCGACCCGGCCGATCTGCTGTTCGTGGAGGCCCACGGCACGGGTACCCCTGTCGGCGACCCCATCGAGGCCGATGCGCTCGGCAAGGGCCTCGCCCAGCGGCGGGCCCAACCGCTGCCCATCGGTTCGGTGAAGTCGAACATCGGCCATCTCGAGCCGGTGTCGGGTCTCGCCGGCCTCCTGAAGTCGGTCATGGCGCTGGAGCACGGCATGGTGCCGGCAACGCTGCATCAGCAGGCGCCCAATCCCAACATCCCGTTCGACCAGCTGAACCTCCGGGTGGTCGACCGCAACTGGCGCGCGCCCGAGCGCCGCGTCCCCGGGCTGGCCGGGGTCAATTCGTTCGGCTTCGGCGGCACCAATGCCCATGCCATCGTGCGCAGCGATGTCAGCACGGCGCATATCGTCTACTTCCGCAATGAGACGCCGGCGCCGCCCCTGCTGCTGACGGCGCACAGCGCCGAAGCCCTGCCGCAACTGGCGGCCGATTGCGACTTGCATTGGCCAGGTGCGCCGCGCGCAGCGGCGGAATTCATCGCCGCATGCGTGCATCAGCGCGATCTGCTACCGCACCGCGCCCTGGTTCTCGGCGAGACGACGGAGGAGATCCGCCATCATGCGCGGTGTCTTGCCGACGGGGAGAAGCATGCCGCCGTCATGACCGGACAGGCGTTGGGCAACGATCTGCCGGTGGCCTTCCTGTTCTCCGGCAACGGCGCCCAATGGGCGGGCATGGGCCGCCAGGCATGGAACACCAACGTTCACTTCCGCGACGCCCTGAAGGAAATCGATGGCCACTTCGCCAAGGTGCAGAGCTGGTCGATCGTCGAAGAGCTCTTCGGCGACGATCTGGAGCACAAGCTGCG
>JAEZHS010000623.1 GCA_023436825.1 Pseudomonadota bacterium
CGCCGTGATGCGGGCGTTGCCCTTGCTCTTGAACGCAGCCGCGGCCTGCTTGATCGTGTTCAGCGCCTGCTGGCTCAGGTTCGACCGGTCCCAGTCGAAGAACACCATGAACGACGGCGGCGCAACCACCGGCGGCGGCGGCGGGGGGGGCGGCGCAGACACGCCGAACCGCATCTGCAGGCTCAGCATGGCGCTGATGTTGTTGTTGTTGGGATTGTCCGTCAGCGTGTACCGCACGCCGCCCAGCGCGCCCGAATGGCTGAAGTTGGGCGTCGTCGTGCCGTAGTAGCGGCCTTCCAAGTTGAGACGGAACGTCGAGTCGATGTTGTAGCCCACGCCGAGCATGGCCTGATAGGCGAACTGCGTGCTCTGTTGCGTGTTGCCGAGAGCGCCCAGGTTGAGGAACGCCACACCGGCGCCGGCGCCGACGTAGGGGACGATCGCCGATCCCGCGAGGAAATCGTAGTAGATATTTCCCATCACGGAGATCTGGTTGAAGGTCGCGCCAGCGCTGCCGCCGAACCCGCCGACGGTCAGCGTGCCGGTGTTCTCGCGATAGACGCCTTCGACCTCGACGCGCGGCCCGATGAAATCGTAACCAACCGTACCGCCGGCCAGCCAGCCAGTGTTGAACGACAGGTTCGAGCCCGTCGACACGGAGCCGAACGGCGGAACCGTCAGCGTCGACGTGAAGGACGTATTGAACATCCAGTTCGCGCCGCCTTCCACACCAATATAGAAGCCCCCGGGCTGGAGCGGTGTCTGTGCCTGGGCAGCGAACGGAGCCGCCGCGAGCAGCGCAGCACCAACGACCATCCTCTTCATGCGGTATCTCCCCGACTGTGTTGCCTTTAAGGCGCTTTAACGACGAACTACGGTGTAATTTATACTATTTCGGGTCCCGTGCGGCAATCGCGTGACTTCTGCAATCCTTGGGCTTGTGGTTTTTGTGCAACACCCTAGAGGCGAGCCTTTGCACACCAGTAAAACCATGAGCCGGGCTCATGATCGGCTTACTTTCATTGGATGGCGCCCGCCCGGGCCGGGGTTTTAAGGTCGCACCCCGCCCGCATCCCAAAGGAACCGCGCCATGAGCAGCCCCTCCGACTACACCCCGCCCCCGGTTTGGACCTGGAACAAGGAAAACGGCGGCCGTTTCGCCAACATCAACCGGCCGATCGCCGGAGCGACCCACGACAAGGAGCTGCCGGTGGGCCGCCACCCCTTCCAGCTCTATTCGCTGGGCACGCCCAACGGCCAGAAGGTCACGATCATGTTCGAGGAGCTGCTGGCCCGCGGCCACAAGGACGCCGAGTACGACGCCTGGCTGATCAAGATCGGCGAGGGCGAGCAGTTCGGCTCGGGCTTCGTGGCCGCCAATCCCAATTCCAAGATCCCCGCCCTGGTCGACCGCAGCGGGCCCAAGCCGGTCCGCGTGTTCGAATCGGGCGCGATCCTGCTCTACCTCGCCGAGAGGTTCGGCGAGCTCGTGCCCAAGGCGACGGATCCGGCCCGCGCGGAATGCCTGTCATGGCTGTTCTGGCAGATGGGCAGCGCGCCTTACCTGGGCGGCGGCTTCGGCCACTTCTATGCCTATGCGCCGACCAAGATCGAATACGCGATCGACCGCTTCGCCATGGAGACCAAGCGGCAGCTCGACGTGCTCGACCGGCGACTGGGCGAGAGCGAGTATCTGGCAGGCGGTGACTACACCATCGCCGACATCGCCGTGTGGCCGTGGTACGGCGGCCTGGCCAAGGGCCTGCTCTACGGCGCCGGCGAGTTCCTGGCGGTGAAGGACTACAAGAACGTCCAGCGCTGGGCCGACGCCATCGGCGCGCGCCCGGCGGTGAAGCGCGGGCGCATCGTCAATCGCATGCAGGGCGATCCGGCAAGCCAGCTGCGCGAACGGCACGACGCCAGCGATTTCGACCTCAGGACGCAGGACAAGATGGCGGCCGACTGAGGCTTCCTCCGGCGACTCATGCTCCTCTCCCACCGCCTCATATTCCCCTCTCCCAGCCTCTCCCCCTAGCGGGGAGAGGAACATGAGGGGAAGATGAACATGACGTGCGTTCGCTTCGTCGCAGCAGCCGGAGCCACGGCCCCGCGTGGAAGATGCTCATCAGCAGGTACATTGGCGCCATTCCACCGAGTGGCGAGGTGCCGCAGAACCCGTCGAGCGGGTTGCCGCCGATGGCCGTGACCAGCGCCATGACGGCGAAGATCGGGGCGGCCATCAGCGGCAGGACGTTCATTGCCCGCAGCACGACTTGGGCGACGCCACCTTTGGCGCCGGCTCGTAGCGGTCGTGATGGCGCACCCAGGACATGGTGAAGTCGAGCCCGTCCTCGTCGCGGCCCTTGGGCGTGAGGTCGAGCAGGTTGTAGGTGTGCATCATCACCTCCACGCCGCGGCCGTAGGTCGAGTACGTGTGGAAGACCTCGCCCGCATCGTCCTTCCAGAAGACGCTGACGCCGGGCAGCTCCGTGCCGTGGGGCTTGCCGCCGAAGTTGTAGTCGAGCGTGCCCTTCTCCTTCTCTTCGGCGGTGAAGGTGACGTGGAAGTCGCGGTTGAAGTCGGTGCCGTACGAGGACACCCAGCGGAACGTCCAGCCCATGCGCCGGCGGAAGCGTTCGATCTCGCCGAGCGGCGCCAGCGAGACGGCGACGAAGGCGGTATCGCGCCGCGCCAGATGCACCAGCGTTGGGTCGGTGTGGTCGGCCATGTAGGAGCAGCTCTTGCAGCCCTGCTCCCAGCCCGGCGCCAGCATGAAGTGCTGAATCACGAGCTGATGATGGCCGTCGAACAGCTCGGCCAGGGTGCGCGGGCCCTCGCTCGAGGCGAAGACGTAGTCCTTGTCCATGCGCACCCACGGCAGGGCACGGCGCTCGCGTGCGATCTGGTCGCCGAGATGCGTCAGCTCCTTCTCGCGCGCCAGCAGCGCCTTGCGCTCGGCGAGCCACTGCTGCCGGGAGACGACGGGATGGTTCAGGCTGGTCGTGGTCATGATGTTCTCCTCAATGCTTGTCAGGGATGAAGTTGGGCTCGAAGCCCGAGGGGCGGGAGTTACAAGTGTGGCGGGATTCGCCGATACCCCGGAGACTCACCTTGGCGGCATCCTGTCGAACTTCGGCAGGGTGGGATCGAGGCAGTCCCAGGCGTGGCCGCGCACGCCGTAGGTCACGACCTGCGGCTTGTAGCGGCCGGGATCGTCCAGGCTCGCGGCATGCACGGTGAACAGGTCCGGCATCGCCTTGAACGTCAGATAAACCGGCGAGCCGCAGGCCGGGCAGAAGGCGTGCGTCTTGACGTTGCCGTTGTCGGCCGCGATGTCCCAGTGGCTCGCCGCGCCCTGGAGCTTCACGCTCTTTTTGTCGGCGAAGGTCAGGTAGGAACCGTGGCCCGTGCCGCTCCTCTGCTGGCAGTGACGGCACTGGCAATCGTTCATCGCCAGCAGCTCGCCGGGAATTTCATAGCGGATCGCGCCGCAGGCACACCCGCCGGTATAAGGCTTGCTCATGTCGTTGCTCCTCTCACGCGACAGATTTGCGCCTGAGGTCGGAGCGGTGGGAGTTACAAGTGTGGCGGGATTCTCGCGCTGTCTGCGGTGAACGCACCGGCTTGGCCATCCCGAAGAAGATGGTGACTCCCCGGCCGCCGCAACGTGTCGACAGCGCCTCGGGCGGGATGCCGAAGCAACTGTCGATGTCCTGCCAGTTGTTCACACCCAAAAGTCGCCGGCAGGCCCAATGGCAAGGTCGGTCTGCATCTGCAGGCCACCGCCGACATAGCCGCCACGCGGCCCGATCTGGTCGCCGGTCTCGAAGCCAGGCGCACAATTCTCGGTCCGAGCCCCGCAAAGCTGCGTGATCGGACTGGTGGGCGCGGCGAAGTTGGAGATCCAGACATTGTCGTTGCCGTCGATGGTTGCCGCCCACGGTCCCGGCAGGCCGCCCGCGGTGAAGGGCGAGCCCGGAAAATGACTGCCGTCGGGCCGCAGCAGGCTGACGCTGCCGCCGTCGATGCCCGTCTGCCGGGCCATGGCGCGGGCGAGCACTTCGTCGCCATTGCCGCCGGTCTTCACGGTCAGCAGCACGTCACCTAGCACGAGGGCTCCGCGCAGCCTGCTACCGAGCCGATTGGTGACCCAGACATTGCCCTGGCTGTCGATGCCAAGACCGCTGCCGCTCCAACCCGAATCGAACTTCTCGACCTTGGCATCGTCTTGCCGGCAGGAACCGGAGAGAACTCGGCCAGCAACTGGAACAGCCGCTCGGGCTGGTACCAGGGGTATCGGGCGATCGAAAGGGACGCCGTGAGCATGTCGGTCGGCGCCTTGCCACCCGGCGGCGTCGCCACATTGCAGGCGGCGATCTTGAGGCCGAGGGCGTGGCCCTTCAACCTCCGTCGAAGAACTGGGCGCCGGTCCACACCGCCGCCACCGTCGTCATCTCGTTGATCACGATCTTTGCCGGCGGCTCGTTGCCCAGCACCGACAGCATCGCAAGCGCGGGATTGCCGTTGCCGCCCCCGGCGATGACGTAGAGGACGACACCCGGGCCAATAGTTTCCTGGCTGGCAAGCTCGAAGCGGCCGTCGCTGCCGCTGGTGACCTCGGCGAGTTGCCTGGGCTCGCTTGCGCTTGCTGCCCCCAGCGTGACCGTGGCGCTGGCGAGAGGTCCGCCGCCGGCCTGCGCGCGGCCTTCGATCCGAACCGCGGCCGAGGGCGTCCCACCCGCGCCGGCCAGCAACGCTGCCGCAAGCAGCATCGCGACCATCCGCGCCCTCGCATGCTTCGCCATGGGCCGTCTCCTCAAAACCTTACGCTGAAGCCGATGATGGGTCCGTGCAGGATCAGGTTGACGCTGTTGTTGTTCCCGACGTTGGTGTAGTCGACGCCGAGCGCGCGATAACCGACCAGGGCGGCAAGCTGATAGCCGGTGAACTGCCAAGCGTAGCTGTAGACGCCGACCGCCTGCCATTGGAAGTTGCTCTGGAAGCCGAAGCCGCCGACGTCGCCGCGGAGCATGAGCTCCTGGCTGGGCGTGAACTGGTGGCGCAGCCGCAGCCCGACCACCGGATCGATCCAGTCGAGGCTGCCGGAGCGGGCGATGGCGAAACTGCGCCCGATCTCGACATCACGGCCCAGCGCGTTGCTGAGGCGGGTGAAGTCGACGGTGCCGGCGAAGTCGAAATTGACGTCGACGTGGCTGTTCCAGTAGCGGAAGCCCAGCAACCCATCGACTGCCGTGAACGAGCCGGGCGACCACGGCCACTTCGCGAACTCGTACAGGCCGCCGGCCTCGATGATGGCGAACGAATAGGTGACGGCAGTGTTTCTCGACGTGCTGAGCTGCAGCCCGGCAACCGGGTTGCGGTAGGAGCTCGTGGACGAGGCGAAGCCGAGCTTTGCCCACACCGTATCCAGGTAGAAACCGGCCTTGCCCTTGTCGGCTTCGAAATAGCCCATGTAGCCGATCAGCGAATCGCTCTCCTGGAGGATATGGACGAAGCTCGCGTTGACGTCGACCGTTTGACCTCGCGCCGTCAGGCTGCCCGCGACACTCGGGGCCCATCCGTAGAGGGCCACGCGGAAGCGCCAGGCGTCGGCATCGCCCACAGATGAAGCTGCGGTCGTATCCTCGGCAAGAGCACGCTCGGCCTGAAGGCCGAAGAGGATTGCAACCGACAGCGCAGCGCACAGCCATGCAATACGGGCCATAGGGCTGCTCCTCCCGTGTCGCCGCGACGCGACGCTGCTCGGCTCAGGATTGCGACGCCAACGATACATCCTCGGCGTCACCGGGGCCACCATGCCGCGGCAGTCGAATCCCGACGGGCTATCGGCGGGGCGGGAAGAGTGCACCTGGCGGCGCCCCGTCCGGAAAGGCCGGCCGTCGCAACGAATGGCCCCTGACGGCGTTGCGACCCCGATGCCTTCCCGGATCGAGGACTATGCGCTGATCGGCGACTGCGAGACCGCGGCCCTCGTGGCGCGCGACGGCTCGCTCGACTGGATGTGCTGGCCGCGCTTCGACTCGGACGCCTGCTTCGCCGCCCTGCTCGGCACGCCGGAGCACGGGCGATGGCGGCTGGCGCCGTTCGCCGGCTGCCGCGACGTCACGCGTCGCTACCTCGGCGACACGCTGATCCTCGAGACGCGCTTCGAGACCGAGCAGGGTGTCGCCCGGCTCGTCGACTTCATGCCACCGCGCAGCGGCCATTCCGACGTGGTGCGCATGGTCGTGGGCGAAAGCGGCAGCGTCGCCATGCACATGCAGCTTGCCGTCCGCTTCGGCTACGGCTCGCGTGTGCCCTGGATCGACCGGCAGGAAGACGACACGCTGCGCATCATCGCCGGCGCCGACCAGGTGGTGCTGCGCAGCGACGCGAAGATGGTCGTGGCGGACAATTGCATCGAGAGTGACTTCGTCGTCGCCGCCGGCGAGACCGTTGCCTTCACCCTGACCTATGCGGCATCCCATCTCGCGCCGCCCGACCCGATCGACCCCGAGCAGGCCTTCGCCGCGACGAAACACTTCTGGGAGGACTGGGCGGCCAAGGCGAGCGTCGCGCCCGGTGAGCGGCACCACGCCATCATGCGCTCGCTGATCACGCTCAAGGCCCTGACCTACGCCCCGAGCGGCGGCATCGTCGCCGCGCCGACCACCAGCCTGCCCGAGACGCTGGGCGGCATCCGCAACTGGGACTACCGGTTCTGCTGGCTGCGCGACGCCACCCTGTCGCTGCTCGCCCTGATGAACGGCGGCTATTACGAGGAGGCGGCGGCGTGGCGCGACTGGCTGCTGCGCGCCGTCGCCGGCGTGCCGCCGCAGGCGCAGATCATGTACAGCATCACCGGCGAGAACCGTCTGACCGAATGGGAGGTCGGCTGGCTGCCGGGCTATGAGGGTGCACGGCCGGTGCGCATCGGCAACGGCGCGCACGGCCAGCTGCAGCTCGACGTCTATGGCGAGGTCATGGATGCGCTCTACCAGGCCAGCCGCGGCGGCATCGCCGGCAGCGAAGATGCGTGGAACCTGATGCAGGCCTTCCTGTCGCACCTGACGTCGATCTGGCGCGAGCCCGATCGCGGCATCTGGGAAAGTCGCGCGACGCCGCGCCATTTCACCTTCAGCAAGATCATGGCCTGGGTCGCCTTCGACCGCGGCGCCAAGTTCGCCCGTGACTTCGGAGTGAAGGGGCCAGTCGAGCGCTGGAGCGCGGTGGCCCAGGAGATCCACGACGACGTCTGCCGCCAGGGCTTCGATGCCGAGCTGGGAAGCTTCGTGCAATCCTACGGCTCGAAGTGGCTCGACGGCAGCCTGCTGCTGATCCCGACCACCGGCTTCCTGCCGCCGGACGATCCGCGCATCCTGGGCACCATCCGCGCCGTCGAAGAGCGCCTGCTGCAGGACGGCTTCGTGATGCGCCACGATCCGGCCGAGATCGAGACCGGACTGGCGCACGGCGAAGGCGCCTTCCTCGCCTGCTCCTTCTGGCTGGTCGATGCGATGGTGATGACGGGACGCGCCGACGAGGGCCAGCGGCTGTTCGAGCGGCTGCTGGCGCTGCGCAACGACCTCGGGCTGCTGTCGGAAGAATACGATGTGGGCGCGCAGCGCCTGGTCGGCAATTTCCCGCAGGCGTTCTCGCACGTCGCCCTCGTCAACTCCGCCTACAACCTGGCCCGCGCCAGCAAACCGGCCGAGCAGCGCGCCGGCGAGGCCTCGGTGGCCGGCCAGTGAGCGCAGGCTTGCGTCTGTGCGCCTTAGAAGTTCAGCCGAAGACCGAGATTGAGCGCATGGTTGTCGGTGCCTGAGCCGATGTCGCCGTCATAGCGCAGGTAGAGCTGCGTGCCGGCCGCGACGGCGGTGACCGCCTGGAAGCCGATCACCGCCGCGTCGCGCTGCGGCGTCGCGCCGTAGACCGTGAAGCTGGCCGACGGTGCGCCGGCGAACGCCGCCGCGATCGGCCGCGCCGTGTCGGCATACTCGTGCAGCCAGCCCAGCCGCAGCCCGAGATGCGCCGGACCAACGGCAGCCGCAAGCTCAGCCCCCAGCACCGTACGCACCGACGTCGTCGTCTGCTGCTGCACATTGAGGCTCAAGGAGTTCGCTCCCCATTCCTGGAACGCCGCCTGGTTGATGCTCGACGTCTGGAAGCGTGCGAATGGCGTCACTGTCGCGGCGGCCGGCGCGTAGAGGCCGAACTTGTAGCCCGCCTCGGCCTGCGCCAGGAACTGGTTGGCGCCGGTGCTGCCGTTGGCCGTGCGCGACTGCAAGCCGGGGATCGAGATCTGCCGCTGCAGCTGGTTGTTGGAATAGGCATAGCCCGCCAGCGCGTCTAGATAGGCACGCCAGTGGGTGAAGCTGGCGTAGGCGGCAACGCTCACGCTGTTCGACCAGCCCTTGCCCTGGAAGCTGTCGACCCACTGCGTGCCGCTGCTGTAGCCCGCGCCGATACCAACCAGGACGCTCGGGTTCACGCGATAGTCGATGCCAGCGGCACCGCCGCCGACATTGTAGGTGAAGGTCGAGCTGTTGCCGTTGCCTTGCACCGAGCCGACGCCGCCCACGACGCTCCCCCATACGCTGAACGGGCTCGTGCCATCGCAGGCGGCGACGTCGCAGGCCTCGG
>JAEZHS010000481.1 GCA_023436825.1 Pseudomonadota bacterium
TCATGAGGCGCGCGAGACGCGCGCGGTCCGGAAGATCCATGAGGCGAGCCTGGAGGTCCGCGCTCCGGATCGCCTACACTCACCAGTCGTGCTGATCATTACCTCTTCGATCTTCGGCCTGATAGGCGCCTGCCTGGGATGGTGGAAGGACACGCGCATTCTCTACCGACGCCCGGGCTCGAAATGGTCGACCGACATCATCCCCAAGGAACGCATCCGGTCGTCGATCCTGGCTCGCCGCCGCCGCAAGCGCTTGATGACCACGGCCGAATTCGGCGTCTATGGCGCGATGTTCGGCGCCGTCCTGTTCTGGACCCTGCAGCGCTTCGCGAAGTGAACGGCCGCCGCCTGTCCGCGCTCACGTCGGCTCGAGGAACACCTTCACCGCGGCGACCGCCTCGGCGAGGCCGACGCGATCGACGGGGACGCCGGTCGGGAAGGCGCCCAGCAGGCGGCTCGGAAGCCGGGAATCCAGCATGACGAACACGCCGCGATCGTCGGCGCGGCGGATCAGCCGGCCGTAGGCCTGCTTGAGGCGCAACCGCGCCAGCATGTCGTCGTAGGCGTTGGCGCCCGCGCCGGCCTCTTTCCAGGACGCCTTGCGGGCGCGGTGCAGGATGTCGGGTCGCGGCCACGGCACGCGGTCGAACACGATCAGGCGCAGCGAGCGGCCCGGCACGTCGACGCCGTCGCGCACCGCGTCGGTGCCGAGAAGGCAGGAATGCTCCTCGGCGCGGAAGATGTCGACCAGCGTCGCAGCATCCATGCCGCCGACATGCTGGGCATAGAGCGGCAGGCCCGCTTCCTCGAGCGTCGGCGTAATGCGCTGGTGAACGGCGCGCAGGCGGCCGATGGCGGTGAACAGGCCGAGCGCGCCGCCGCCCGACGCCAGGAACAGTTCGCGATAGGCCGCGGCCACCTGGTCGGCGTCGTCGCGCTTGACGTCGCGCACGATCAGAACGCGGGTCGCCCGGGCATAGTCGAACGGCGAGGCCATGGCGGCGCGGATCGCCGGCGCCTGCAGATGGCGCGTGCCGGTGCGCGCCTCGGCCACCGTCCAGTCGGCCAAGGTCTCGGGCTGCTCGTCGTTGGCGGCCGCCGGCAGGCCGAGCGAATCGCGCAGGGTGGCGGAGGTGATGACGGCGCCGTGCGACGGCACGATCACCGAGTTCACGAACGGCTCGGTGGGATCGAGATAATGCCGGTACATGCCGACATCGATCTCGCGGTTCTGGCTGCGCTCGATGGCGAACCAATCGACGAAGGCCGAATCGGGCTCGTTGTGCAGGCCGCGCAGCATGGCGCGCCATGCTTCCAGCGTCAGCTCGCAGCGGTTGGCGAGCGAGCGGGCGACGCCTTCGATGCGTCCGCGCTGGCCCGAATCGAGCTTGTCGGCCTCGGTCTCGAGCTTGGTGCGCAGCGCCTGACGCAGCCGACGCACTGGCGCCAGCATCTGCTCCAGCGCCTCGCCCAGCCGGTCCGCCGCCTCGAGCAGGCCGGGATTGAGCGGGCGCACGTCGCATTCCTGGCCGAAGCCCTGGTCGTCGCCCGACGCCCGAGCGCGCACCTGCTGGCGCACCAGAGCCAAGAACTCCTCGGCCGGGCCCAGGACGGTGCCGTCGGCCAGCCGGGTCTGCCAGTTGGGCGAGGGCAGTTGCTGGGAGCGGTCGAGCAGGCGGCGCAACGCCCTGTGGGCTTCGAGGTCGTCGCCCAAAAGGTCGGCGAGGCGTCGCTCGAGGCCGCGCGCGCGGCTGCCGCGGCGGCCCTCGGCGCCTAAAAGCCAGCGCCTGAGATCGGAGGCTTCGACGCCGCTCAAATGCGCACCGAAGGCTCCGTCGGCGGCGTCGAACAGGTGATGGCCCTCGTCGAACACGTAGCGCAGCGGCCGCGTGGCGTCGTCCAGGCCGCCCATCGCAGCCTGCACCATGACCAGCGCATGGTTGGCGATCACGATGTCGGCCTGGCGGGCGCGGCGGATGGTGCGCTCGACGAAGCACTTCCGATAGTGCTCGCACGCCGAGTAGATGCATTCGCCGCGCCGGTCGGCCAGTCGCGAGATGCGGCCGCGGCCCAAAAGGTCGAGCAGCCAGGCCGGCAGGTCTCCACCCACCATGTCGCCGTCGCGACTGGCGAGGGCCCAGCGCGCCAGCAGGCCGAGGCCGACGGCATTCTCGGGCTGCAGGCCGGTGCGCAGCACGGCTTCCTGGAAGTTCAGCAGGCAGAGATAGTTCTCACGGCCCTTGCGGATCACCACCTTGCGGCGCTTCTCGGCCGAATCGCGGTGCAGGCGATCGAGCTCGTTGTCGATCTGGCGCTGCAGGTTGCGGGTGTAGGTGGCGATCCAGACCGGCGCGCCGTTCTTCTCGGCCCACAGGCTCGCCGGCGCGACATAGCCCAGCGTCTTGCCGACGCCCGTGCCGGCCTCGACCAGCACGACGTTGGGCTGGTCCTCGCGCTCGCGCGGCGCGAAGGCCTGGGAGGCCGCGGAGGCATAGTCGCTCTGCGTCGGCCGTGCCTCGGCGATGTTGGCGCCCGCCGAGACCATCTGGGCGAGCCTGAGACGGGCCTCGCGCGGCTCGACCGGCTGGCTCGACGGCGGCGGCGCGGGCGGCGGCTCCTCCCATTGCGGCAGGCTCTTCCAGACATCGAGGCCGGCGCCGGGCCGCGGCTTCTTGCCCGCCGGGTCGATGCCCAGCGCCGCCAGCACGGCGTCGCCCCACGGCCATTGGCCGCGCGCCATGGCGAGCGCAGTTTCGGTGAGCTCGCGCGAGGCCAGGGCCGCCATGTCCTCGAGCTCGTCGAGCAGCAGGGTCGCGACCTGCGGCAGGGCTGCGACCTCTTCTTCCGGCGTTGTCGGCACCGCGAGGTCGACCGCTTCGCAGAGGCCGCGCGGGGTCGGCAGGCAGAATCTCGCCGGCCGCACGAACGCGAAGAGTTCCAGAACGTCGAGCGCCGGCAGGTTGTCGACGCCGAGCCGCGCTGCCACCGCCGGCGCGTGGCAGACCAGCGGCGCATTGGCGGCGGCGCGCATCGCAGTGTCGGCCGCGCGCAGCCTCTCGATCGTCCCGTCAGGCCCGCGCCACAGCGCGCCTCGGGCGGTCGCGACCAGAGAAGGGCGGTTGGATAACGACACCATCAACAGCCGGATAGCATACACTGTCAGGCAAATGACGCTCAGTCGTCGTCTCCTCCTGTCCACGTTGATGACAGGAACAGCGCTTCCGGCGCGGGCCGCCGATCCCGACGTGGTCGTTGTCGGGGCGGGTGTCGCGGGCCTTGCCGCGGCCAGAAGCCTGATGGCTGCCAACAAGGCCGTGCTGGTGGTCGAGGCGCGCGAGCGCATCGGCGGCCGTGCCGTCACCGACAGCACGACCTTCGGCTTCCCCTTCGACCTGGGCGCCCAATGGATCGAGGCGGGCCGCACGAACCCCGCCATGGCGATCCTGAAGGAGATGAACGCCAAGCCGGTGCCTGACCGCCTGGAACACGCGATTTACGTCGCCGGTACCGAGGCGCCCCGGGAGGAATACGCACGCTTCGAGAAGATCGCCATCGACGCCTCGCGCAAGCTGGTCGAGGCCCTGAAGAAGGCGCCCGATGCGCCGGTCAGCCGTGTGCTGGTGGCGCAGGATCCGCTGGAGCGGCTGGCCTATGCCATGGTCGGTCCGCTGGAATCGGGCGTCGAGCTCGGCGAGTTGTCGGCGCGCGACTTCATGCGCCAGCCCGAGTCGGAGCCGCAATACTCGGTGGCCGAGGGTCTGGGTGCGCTGGTCGCGCGCTGGGGCGCCAAGGTGCCGGTGAAGCTCGGTACCCGCGTGGTCCGTGTCGATTCGACGGGCCCGCAGGTGCTGGTCGTCACGACCAACGGCCAGCTGAGCGCCAAGGCCGTCATCGTGACGGTGCCGACCGGCGTGCTGGCGAGCGGCCCGTTCGGCTTCGCCCCGCAGCTCAGCGCGGCCAGGCGCGAGGCCGTCGCCCAGGTGCCGATGGCGCTCTACAACAAGATCGCGCTGTCGTTCGGCCGCAAGGTGATCGACGCGCCGGCGGGCCGCAGCGTCACCGGGCTGACCCGCAATGACCAGGCGTTCGACGCCATCGTGCGGCCTTACAACCGCGACGCCGCCATCGTGTTCGTGGGCGGCGCGCAGGCCCGCCAGCTCGAGGAGGAGGGCACGGGAGCAGCGCTGGGCTTCGCCGTGTCGGCCCTGGCCGAGATCTACGGCAACGACTTGCGCGGGCTGATGGTGCGCTCGTCGGTCACGCGCTGGGGCAAGGATCCGTTCGCCCGCGGCTCATGGTCGATGGCCACGCCGGGCAACGCCGACAAGCGGCTGCTGCTGGCCCAGCCGCATCACGACCGTGTGTTCTTCGCCGGCGAAGCGACCGATCCGGCGTGGGCGACGCGCGTCGGCGGCGCCTATGCCTCGGGCGTGCGCGCGGCGCGCGAGGCGCTGGCGGTGCTGGGCAAAAAATAGTTCAGAATCTTGCGCGCTCATGATCATGAGGCGCGCAAGATGCGCGCGGTCCGCAAGACCATGACCTCATTCAAGGACAATGACCTCGGCGTGAAAGGAAAAGGCCGAAAACTTTTCGCGCACAGCGTCGACATGTTCCATCGCAATACGCACCCACACCTCGAGTCCGTGCAGGGAGTGTGGCTCGACGCTGATCTCGAAAGCTGTCTCGGCACCGACAACCTGGCGCACGATCTCCGTCGCGGCACGCCGCGTGATGTCGAGCTTCAAGATCTGCTTGTGCACCTTGCCGATGGCCGTGACGGGCAAGCTGGGCAGGACGATGACCTCGCGTGGGATGGCGGCGCGTTCGGTGATGCGCTCGCGCGCGAAGGCGAGCAGGGCCTCGGCATCGAGCTTGGCATCGGGACGAAGCTGCACATAGGCCACCGGCACCTCTCCGGCATAGGCGTCGGGCTTGCCGACCGCCGCGGCCAGCGCCACCGATTGGTGCGCCGAGAAGGCGTCCTCGATCATGCTGGGATCGATGCCGTGGCCGCCGCGCTTGATCAGCTCCTTGGCGCGACCGGTCACCCAGACGAAGCCGTCGTCGTCGACGCGGCCGAGATCGCCGGTATCGAGCCAGCCTTCGGCGAAGAACGGCTGCTGGTCCGGCGCGCGGTCGAGATAGCCGTCGAACACCATCGGTCCGTGCACCGCCAGCACGCCGATCTCGTCGGTTGCGCAGTCGCCGACGGCCTTGCCCACGGCATCGGTGCGAACCGCTTTCACCGCGCAATAAGGCAGCGCCAGCCCGACCGAGCCTTGACGCAAGCCGCCGTCGCGCGGACCGCAGGTGACCGCGAGCGTCGCTTCGGTCAGGCCCCACGGTTCGACCACGGGGATGCCCGAGGCTTCGCTGAGCCGCGTGCCGACGCTGCGCGGCAAGGCGGCGGCGCCGTTGATGAACAGCCGAAGCCGCGGCAGCTCGCCCCTCGCCGGCGGGTTGGCCGCGATCTGCGCCATGATCGTGGGCGGCCCGACCACCACGGTGAGGTCGAGGGCCGCCATCGTCTGGCGAAGCGCCGCCACGACGCCGTCGCCGCGATAGCCCAACGGCCCCGCCAGCACGACGCTGCCGCCGGCGCTCAGGGGGAACAGCGAGCAGGCGAACAGGCCGCCGACATGGAACATCGGCATGGCGCACAGCACGCGATCGCCGTCGGCATAGCCGTAGCCGAACTGCGAGATGACCGCGCCGGCCGACAGGTTGCGCGCCGTGAGCGGCACGAACTTCGGCAGGCCGGTGGTTCCGCCGGTATGGAACAGCGCCACGCGGTCCGTCAGGGCACGCCGCGGCAACGCAGCGTCCGACGAGACAGGCAGCGTGTCCGTGTCGACGACAAGGGGCAGTGGTCCGGTGCCGTCCCGTGCGGCTGCCAAGGCATCGGCGATCGCCGGCGGTGCATGACGCGGCACCAGCACGATGCTGGCACGGCAGTCGGCCAGCAGCTTCCGGATCTGCGCCGGCTCGAGATAGAGATTGATGGGGGCGAGAATGCCAACCGACATCACGCCGAGGCAGGCGGCCAGCGTGCCGGGCCCGTTGGGCAGCAAGGACGCCACGACATCCTGCGGCCCGACACCGCGCTCGATCAGCTGCCTTGCAAAGGAGCCCGCAGCGCCGACAAGTCGGCGGCGCGAGAAGGTCGTCTGTCCGCCGTCAGCCTTGCCGGTCGGCAGATAACGCAGGACGGGCACGTTTCCGTCGGCATCGGCCAGTTCGGCAAGCATGGCGCCGAGGTCGCGACCGGCCAGGCGCATCTCGAGTGGCGTGCGCGCGAAGGCGGCGATATCTGTGGCACCGGCGAAGCGTGCGCTCACGGCTTGACGATGACCTTGCCGAAGATCTCCCGGCCCTCGAGCGCCCGTACTGCCTCGATGCCTTCGCTGAGCGGGCAGACGCGGTCGATCGGCGGATCGAGCCGGCCGGCCGCCACCAGGTCGAGACAGGCCTGCTGGTCCTCGGCGCTCCATCCGGTGGAACCGACGACGGTCATCTCCGAGGTGAAGAGATAGGGAATGTCGGTGATCGCCTGGTAGCCCGCGGTGCCGCCGCAGCACAGCAATCGCCCGAAGCGCTTTACGCAACGCATGGAAGGCGCCCAGCTGTCGCCCGCGGTGAAGTTCACCACGACGTCCACGCCGCCGCCGCGCAACAGCGAACCGGTCTTGTCACGGATGTAGCGATCAATGCGCGTCGTTGCATAGTTGATCGTGTCGTCGGCGCCGAGCGCCCGCAACCGCGCGCATTTGTCGTCGCTGCCGGCGGCGCCGATGACATGACAGCCGGCGAGCTTGGCCAGCAGCACGGTGGCCGTGCCGACGCCGCCCGACGCACCCAGCACCAGCATGGTCTCGCCCGACTTCACCCGGCCGCGCTCATGCAGCATGCGATGCGCCGTGCCGTAAGCGCAGGGCAGGGCGGCCGC
Organism: Pseudomonadota bacterium; assembly: GCA_023436825.1. The sequence continues at coordinate 6,947 of JAEZHS010000481.1, forward strand.
CTTCTCGTCGGACACCGCATCGGGGATGCGCATGAGCTGGCTGGCGCGCACGGTGCAGTACTCGGCCATGGCGCCGTTGCGCGTCTCGCCCAGCATCTCGAAGGAGCCGTTGGTCCAGTCGACGTGATGGGCGATCGGCACGACGCGCTCGCCGATGCGCCAGCCCTCGACGCCATCGCCGAGCTTGTCGATCACGCCGGCGCAGTCGCCGCCGGTGATGCCCGGCAGTTCGACCGTGATCCCCGGCATGCCGCGGCGGGCGAAGATGTCGAGCTGGTTCAGCCCGCAAGCCCGGACCTTGACCCGCACCCAGCCCGGCCTGGGCTCCGGCAGCGGCAGGTCGCCGTACTGCAGGACCGAAAGATCCCCGTGTTCCTTGAAGAAAACCGCCTTCATCGGCCAATCCCCGGCTTGCCTCTTGCATATTATGCATTCGATTGCACAATATGCAATCAGATGTGGACTGCGCGGGAGGCAGGGATGAAGAGGCTTCTTGGAATTGTCGTCGCAATGTCGCTGGTGATGGGCGGGGCCGCATCGGCCCAGCCGAAGAAGGTGGCGATCGCTGGGTGGGGTCCCCATCCGACGCTCAATGAGGCGATCGCCGGCTTCAAGAAGGGCCTCGCCGAGGAAGGCTTCGCCGAAGGCAGCGGCGTGGTCTTCGACGAGACCAACGTCAATTTCGACGCCGCCCTCATCCCGCAGATGCTGACGCGACTGGCCGGCGCGCGGCCCGACCTGATGGTGACCGTGGCGACGCCGGTTTCGGTCGCGGCGCGCAACCAGTTGCGCTCGCGCACCTTCCCCATCGTCTTCATGCCGATTGCCGATCCGGTCCATGCCGGGCTGGTGCCGTCCTGGGACAAGGGCGACAAGCTGATGACCGGTGCCTCGGTGGCGCTCGACTACGATGCGGTGCTTGGCTTCTTCAAGAAGCTGCTGCCCAACCTCAAGCGGCTCGGTCTCCTCTACGATACCGGTGACGACAGCTCGAAGGCTGCGGTCGACGGCATGGAAACGATCGCCGCCAAGCACGGCATCGCTATTGTGCGCATCGGCGTCGACAATCCCAACGAGCTGCCGCAGCGCGTTCAGTCGGCGGTCGGCCGTGTCGATGCGCTGTTCACCGTGGCCTCGGGCCGTATTCAGCAGGGCATGGCGGCGATCTCGGCCACTGCCGATCGCGCCAAGCTGCCGGTCCTGACCTCGATCCCGCAGGCAGTGCAGCAGAACTATGCGCTCGCCGCCTTCGCCGTCTCGTTCGGCCAGTCGGGCGAGGCCGCCGGCAAGATCGCCGGCCGCATCCTCAAGGGCGCCGATCCTGCGAGCATCCCGCCCTATCGTCCGACGGCGGCCCAGCACGTGCCGCTGATCAACGCCCAGAAGCTGAAGGCGCTCGACCTCGCCCTGCCGGCGGCGCTCGGCGACTGCAAGTGCCTGGTGCAGTAGCCGACCGATGATCTCGGCTCGCGGCTTGCGCAGGGCGTTCAACGCCGGTACGGCGTCCGAGAAGGTCGCCATCGCCGGCGTCGACCTCGATGTCGCGCCGGCCGAGTTCGTGACCGTGATCGGCGGCAACGGCGCGGGCAAGAGCACGCTCCTGAACCTGCTGGGCGGGGCGATCCTGCCGGACGAGGGCCGTTTGGAGATCGATGCGGCGGACATGACCAGGGTGCCCGAACACGGCCGCGCCCGCCTGGTCGCGCGTGTCTTCCAGGATCCCATGATCGGCACCGCGCCCTCGCTCAGCATCGAGGAGAACATGACGCTGGCTCTGCTGCGCGCTGGCGGACGCAGCCTGCGGCGCGCCCGCACGGCGCGCCGTCGCGACCTGTATCGCGAGTGCCTGGCGAAGCTGAGGCTGGGGCTGGAGGACCGCCTGCAGGTCGCCGCCGGCACGCTGTCGGGTGGCCAGCGTCAGGCCCTGGCGCTGGCCATGGCGACGCTCTGCCCGCCCAAGCTCCTGCTGCTCGACGAGCACACCGCCGCGCTCGATCCACGCACCTCGGCGCTGGTGATGGAGGCGACGCTGGCGCTGGTGGCCGCGGCCAGGCTCACGACGCTGATGGTGACCCACAACATGGAGCATGCGCTGGCCTACGGCAGCCGCGTCATCATGATGGATGCCGGCCGCATCGTGGCCGACATCGGCGCTCAGGAGAAAATGGGCCTCGGTGTCGCCGATCTCGTGCACCGCTTCCATCTCAGCGACGACCGTATGGTCCTCGCCCGGACGGCGTCATGATCGACACCTTCGTCAACCTGGTCCCGGTCACCCTGGTGCAAGGGCTGGTCTACTCCTTCGTGGCGCTCGCCATCATGATCCCGTTCCGCACGCTCGCGCTGCCGGACCTCACGGTGGAGGGGAGCTTCCCGCTGGGCGGCTGCATCGTGGCGGCCTTGTTGACGATGGGCCTCGACCCCTGGAGCGGCACCGTGCTTGCCGTCGCCGCGGGTTTCGCGGCCGGTGTGGCGACGGCGATGATCCATCTGCGCTTTCGCATTCCCTCGTTGCTGGCCGGCATCCTGGTCGCGACCATGATCTGGAGCGTCGATCTCAGGGCCATGGGCATGCCGAACAAGCCCGTGCCGCCCGACCTCTCGATCTTCGACGCGCTGTCGCCGCTAATCCTGTCGAGCGTCTGGCTGCAGGTGGCTCTGTTCGGCGTTCTCGTCGTGGCGGTCGCGGGCGCGCTGATCGCCTTTTACGGCACCGAGATCGGCCTGTCGCTGCGCTGCGTCGGCGCCAACGCCCGACTGGCGCCGGCGCTCGCCATCAATTCGACGCTCTACGTCGTGTTGGGCTTCGGCCTCGCCAATGCGCTGGCGGCGCTGGGCGGGGCGATCGTGGTGCAGCAGCAGGGCTATGCCGACGTGACCATGGGTTTCGGCGTGCTGGTGAACGGACTCGCCGCGCTGATCGTCGGCGAGGCGATCGTCGGGCGCTCGACCATCGGCCGCCAGGTCGTGGCTCCCATCGTGGGCTCGCTGGTCTATTACCAGATCGTCTCGCTGGGACTGGCGACGGGGCTGCACCCGTCCGATCTGAAGTTCCTCACGGCCGCGTTCGTCCTGGTGACGCTCGGCCTGCCGTTGCTGGCGGGACGGCGACGGTCAACCGCTGGCATCTGAGAGCATCATGACGACCAAGGCGATCCGCGAAATCGACCATCTGCTGACTTATGTCCGCGACCTCGACGCGGCGGCGTCGGCTTTTCGGCACATGGGCTTCACCCTGTCGCCGCTGAGTCGCATCGAGGCGATGGGCATCTCCAACCACTTGGTGCTGATGCGGCAGGTCACCCCGGGCTTCGCGAACTACATCGAGCTGATGTCCGCGCACGAGCGCGCGCGCCTGCCGCCGCCGATGGCCAAGGTCCTGTCCGGATCCGAAGGCATAAAGTCGATGGTGCTGGGCACGGAGGATGCCGCTGCCGCCCAGCAGGCCATGCTGAAGCACGGCTTTGACGTGGCGCCGCCGGTCCACGTGAAGCGCGAATGGGAGATCGCGCCGGGGCAGTCCGTGTTTCCTGAATTCGACGTTCTCATGCCCGTCGACGCGCCGCTCGCCTTCAACGCCTGCCGCTACTTCAATGTCGATCTCTATCTGCGGCCCGAATGGCTGGTCCATGCCAACGGCGCTGAACGCGTGGCGTCGGTGTTCGCGGTGGCGGCGGACGCGGCCGCCGTCGCTTGCCGGTATGGCGACCTGTTCGAGGCGCCGCCGAGGCAATCGACCGAATCGGCATGCACGACGCCGGGCCGTCTCGACCTCGAGGTGATGTCGGTCGAGGCGGTGCGGGACCGGTTCGGCCTGACGCTGCCGGCGCCTCGAGAGGCGGCCTATCTCGGCTATCTGGTGGAGGTCGCTTCGCTCGATGTGCTGCGATCCTGCCTCACGGCCGGAAAGGTGCCCTGCCGCGACCTTGGCGGCACGATTTGCATTGACCCGACCGACGGCTTCGGAAATCTGATCGCCTTCAGGGAGCGGACAGAAACCTAGAAATGGCCAAGCCGGGAAGGCCCCTTCAGCGTATCAAGCAGCGTGGCGGCAAAGCTGCCCGCCAGACCGCATCGGAAGACCTGCAGGGCATCCAATCCGTCGAGACGGGGCTCGCCGTGCTGACCGTGCTGGTCGGCGGCCGTGGACCCATGACCCTGGGCGAGGTGGCGCGTGGCACCGGCCTGTCGGCGAGCCAGGCACGGCGCTATCTCGTGAGCCTGGTGCGCTGCGGTTTCGCCGTCCAGGATTCCGCGACAGGCCTCTACGATCTCGGCTCGCGCTCGCTCAGCGTCGGCCTCGCCGCCATGGCGCGAGTCGAGGCCATCGAGCTTGCCACCGCGGCGTTGAAGGAGCTTGTCGCCAGGATCGACGAGGGCGGCACGCTCGCCGTGTGGGGCGACGAGGGCCCGACCATCGTGCGCTGGCTGCGCGGCGGCGGCATCGGTGTCACGTCGCTTGGGCTCGGCACCATCTTCCCGCTGTTGTCGTCGGCAACGGGCCAGGTGTTTCTCGCCCATCTGCCGGCACGCAACACGGCGGCGCAGCTCAAGCGCGAGCTCGGCGCCGAGGAGGCGGCACTGCCCGCGACCGCGGCCCGCATCGAGACCATCAAGGCCGGCGTGCGCAGGGCAGGCTATGCCTGGCTGAAAGGTCACTTCCTCGAGAACGTGCGCGGTGCCGCCGCGCCGGTGTTCGACTCCCAGGGCGAACTGGTCGCCGTGCTGGCCATCGCCGGCCAGGTCCGGCGCTCGTCGAACGGCGACGATCCGTCGGTTGCCGCCCTGGTCGAGGCGGCCTGCAAGGTCACCGAGCAACTGAACGGCCGCTAGAACGCCGTCGCTGCATCTCCGCCATCAGCGAGAACACCGCCGCCAGCACGAGGCCGGCCGCCGCGACGAGGGACGGCACGGTGAGGCTGCCGGTGGCGTCGTAGACGATGCCGGCGAACGCCGGTCCGATGATCTGGCCGAGGCTGAACGATGCCGTCATGAGCGCGATGCGTCCGCGCGGATCGCCTTCGCCCGCTTCGCGGGCGCCGATCAGCCCGAGCGCCGTCAGGCCCATGAAGGTGCCGCCGAGGAACAGGGCTGCGATCACCACGCCGATTGTCCGCAGCCACAGCACGCTCGCGACCACGCCGGCAGCCTCGATCAGGCTCGCCACGGCGAACGCCGGCAGGATGCCGATGCGTCGGCCGAGCGCGCCCCACAGCACGACCGAGGGCGCCGCGCCGATGCCGACCAGCACCCAGGCATAGGGCTCGAGATGGCGGATCGCGGGAGAGCCGCGCACGATGTCGATCAGGAACGTCGCGGTGATGATGTAGCCGATCCCGAACAGGAAGTAGGCGACGGCGAGCATGACGAAGGCCGACGAGAGCTTTGTGCGCGGCGCGCGCTCTGCAGCCATCGATGGAGCGGCCTCTGCCGGCACCGTCATCACGACGGCGACGGCCGAGACAAGGGCCAGGGCGGCGCTCGCGAGCCACATGGCGCGCCAGTCGCTGAGCGTTGCCACCAAAGCTGCCGATACGGCGATGCCGATGCCGACTCCGGAGAAATGCAGTGCAGAGAGGCCGCTGCGTCCGGTGGCGGCCAGCCGGTCGAGCACAAGGGCAGAGCTGAAGATCAGGCAGAAGGCGCTGGCGATGCCGGCGGCGAGCCGCAGCAGCAGGAAGAGCGCCAGCGACGTCGCGGCGCCCATCGCCGCCAGGCACACGACGTTCAACGCGAGGCCGGCGAGCAGCCAACCGCGGCGCGAGCCCGGCAGGCGCACCGCCGCCAGCAAGGCGCCGGCGAGGTAGCCGACGAAGTTGGCCGAGGCGATCAGGCCGGCCTCGGCTTTGCTGAGCGACAGGGCCTCGACCATGGGCGGCAGGATCGGCGTGTAGACGAAGCGGCCGATGCCGATGCCGGCGGCCATCGCCAGAAGGCCGCCGAACGCTAGTGTGAGAGGGCTTTTGTTCATTGCAGGCGCGGCACTTTGGGCCTCCGGCCGCATTGACGCAAATCGCCCCCGCACCTACTTTGACCGATCCATGTCCCAGATCGATCGTACCCTCGCCGAGGCCGCGCGCGCGTGGCCATTTGAAGAAGCCCGCAAGCTGGTCGCCCGCGTCGGCGGCAAAGCGCCGGACAAGGGATACGTGCTGCTCGAAACCGGCTACGGCCCGTCCGGCCTGCCGCATATCGGCACCTTCGGCGAGGTCGTGCGCACCACCATGGTGCGGCAGGCTTTCAGGCGGCTCAGCGACGTGCCGACGCGGCTGTTCTGCTTCTCCGACGACATGGACGGGCTGCGCAAGGTGCCCGACAACGTGCCCAACAAGGAGATGCTGGCCGCCCATCTCGGCAAGCCGCTGACCGCGGTACCGGATCCGTTCAGCAACGAGCATCCGAGCTTCGGCGCGGCCAACAACGCCCGCCTGCGCGCCTTCCTCGATTCCTTCGGCTTCGAGTACGAGTTCCAGTCGGCGACCGATTGGTACAAGTCCGGCCGCTTCGACAAGATGCTGCTCGCCATGCTGCAGCACTACGACGAGGTGCAGGCCGTCATGCTGCCGACGCTCGGCGAGGAGCGGCGCGCGACCTATTCGATCTTCCTGCCGATCTCGCCCAAGACCGGCCGCGTCCTTCAGGTGCCGGTGATCAAGACCGACGCTCAGGCGGGCACCATCGTCTATCGCGACGAGGACGGGACGCTGGTCGAGACGCCGGTGACCGGCGGCAACGTCAAGCTGCAGTGGAAGGCCGACTGGGCCGGCCGCTGGTTCGCGCTCGACGTCGACTATGAGATGTACGGCAAGGATCTCATCCCGTCGGCGGAGCTCAGCGCGAAGATCGTCAGGATCCTGGGCGGCAAGCCGCCGGAAGGCTTCAACTACGAGCTCTTCCTCGACGAGGAGGGCAAGAAGATCTCCAAGTCCAAGGGCAACGGCCTCTCGGTCGAGGAATGGCTGCGCTATGCGCCGCCCGAGTCGCTGGCGCTCTACATGCAGCAGCAGCCGCGGCGCGCCAAGCGGCTCTACTTCGACGTCATCCCGCGCGCCGTCGACGACTATCTCGCGGCGGTCGAGAAGCTGCCGGCCGAGGAGGCGGGCAAGGCGCTGGAGAACGCCGCCTGGCACATCCATGACGGCAAGGCGCCGGCCAACAGCGCCGCCGGGGTCAATTTCGGCATGCTGCTCAATCTCGCGAGCGTGGCGCATACCGACAGCAAAGACGTGCTCTGGCAGTACCTGCGCCGCTACGTGCCGGGCGCCACGCCGGAGAATGCACCCTACCTCGACCGGCTGCTGACCGGCGCGGTGGCCTACTACCAGGACTTCGTGAAGGCTTCGAAGAAGTTCCGCCTGCCCTCGGGCAAGGAGCGCGAGGCGCTGCGGGATCTCGCCGAGACGCTTGCCAAGCTGCCGGAGGAGTCGACGGCCGAGTTCATCCAGAACGAGGTCTACGAGGCCGGCAAGCGCCACTTCGCGCAGGCCGAACTGCGCCAGTGGTTCAAGACGCTGTACGAGGTGCTTTTGGGCAGCGAGCAGGGCCCGCGCATGGGCGCCTTCATCAAGCTCTACGGCCGCGACAACGTCGTGAAGCTGATCGAGCGCGCGCTGGCCGGCGAGGATCTTAGTCGGGCGGCCTGACGTGGCGCGAGCCGCCGACGTCCAGCTCTGCGGTGACGACGAGCTGGACTACCTGGCCAGCCGTACGCAGTTCGAGCAAGGACAAGGGCTTCTGCTCGATGAAGCATACCGTCTCGCCCATCTGCCGTTGGTCGCCCCCGAGCATCCACGCGTCATCGCGCGTCGCGAGGGTCGTCCCTACGAGATGGGGCGGCACGAGCGTGTGTTTACCCTGGTCCTGCCGGTCGCCGACGAACTGCTGAAGCGCTCCTCGGCGTACCTGGCCCTCGAAGCCGAGCTCAGGGCATCGCCGCTCGCGCCCAAGATCGCCTGGGATATCGTCGAGCGGCGTCGGGACAAGCTGCATGCGACCGTTTGCGGTTCCCTGGCAACGGGAGAGAAGCCTCCGGTGCTCGACGCCAGGCAGCGCGATGCCCTGACCCGCCTCGGTCCCGTCGTCGTCGAGCTGCGGGGCTTGTTTTCGGGGAGCGTCAATCGGGGACGGCTCTATCTGCGAGTCTATCCGGAAAGGCGCGACGGGCTCAACGTGTTTCACCAGGTGCAGCAGGTGCTGGGCCGCCGTACGACCAATCTTTATGTCGTCGGCGTCTACAATCTCACCGATGATCTCAATGCGTCGGAGTGCTCGATCCTGTCCGAGCTCCTCGCACGCTGGTGGGATCGGCCTATCGCGAGATTTCAGGTCGAGACACTATGGCTGCTGGGGACCAACGACGACCTGCTGCTCGATTCCGGGATTGCGGAAATCGTACCGCTCCTTTGACCAATTGCGAGAGACCGATGGACCAGGTCGTTTTCGACTATCTCAATCCTAAGGTTCCGCCAGGCCTTCGCCTGGTCGACGTGCCGCTGGTGCGGGCAACCGAAGAATCGATCAAGGGCTACGGCGAGATCGCGGCCAGCCGCGACCATCGCATCGAGATCGTGCCGTGGCCGCTTGCCGGCTGGCGTAAGCTCGATGCCGGCACCGGCATCGAAGGCGGCACGACCGAGGGTATCTTCGCCTGCCAGTGGCGCGGCAACGAGCTTCTGGGACGCAACGAGGCCGTCGGCGGCCACTACGTCATCGGTTTCCGCGAGCGGCCGGAGCAGGCGACGGCCGGCGTGGCACTCGCTGGCGACCGCGTGCTCCTGTGGCATTGCAACTACCATCCCGACGGCGGCCAGCTCTTCTTCCCGCTCGACGGTCAGCCGTTCGTCGTCCCCGTCGCCAGGCCAGGCGACGATCTCAAGCCCGAGGACTTCGTCGCGCTGTGGTCCGACGGCAGCTTCGGCATCTACATCCATCCCGGCATCTGGCACGAAGGGGTGTTCCCGGTGACCCCGGCCGGCCGCTTCTTCGACAAGCAGGGCAGGGTGCATGCGCGGGTCAGCTGCGACCTCGCGAGCGAGCTTGGCGTGCTGCTCAACGTTCCGCTGCCGCGGACGGCCTGATCACGCAGCCTGCTTCTCGGGTATCCATTCGATCAGCTCGGTATCGACTCCCATCTGCTCCAGCATGCGTAACGCTTGCCTGCGCCTGGACTCGTAACTGTCGGCATCGAGCTGGCGCGCCTCGGCCTTGCGCATGTGGCTGGCATGGCCGGTGCGTGCTCCGTCGAGCGACCGGCCGAGCTCCCGTTCGATGCCCTTCATGTGCTCGCTGCGCGCCAGCCATACGGCGTCGTGCAAGGCTGGGCGCCATTGCCTGCCGCCCGAAAGGTGGTCGAGAATGGTGGCCACCGCGTCGACCGGTCGGGCCATCAGGCTCTCGTAGCAAATGAGCCGGACGCATCGCGGATGCCGCGCAGCCATGGCCTGGAAGGAGATGAACTGCTTGGCGTAGGACGGCAGGGCGTATCCGAACAGATAGTCGTCGAACGACAGGCTTCGCAGCGCCCGGCCCTTCACGCTGCTGTAGGCGGCGTCCCTGTGAGCCAGGCAATACTGATAGTACGAAGCCGCCTGGTCGAGAGGGTTGCGATAGATGAGAACGACCTGCGGTCCACGGCCTTTTGCCGCCGCGCGCTCCAACGATGCCACGTCGAGGGGCGTGTAGGCGTAGGAAGCCAGCTCGACCGGTGTATGGCGGTAGTTCATGCCCTCGTGCAGGTAGTCGTAACCGGGGACGTGAAAAGGCGTGCGCTTCCACCAGCCGGTCGCGTCGGCGGTGCCGGCGAAGCCGGGGCACACCGTATGGCCGACGAAGAGATGATCGACCGGCATGGTGCCGCGCACGCGAAACAGCGGACCACCCTTGAAGGACCGAAAGTCGAAGAGTGGTTCCGACGGATTGCCGACGATCCTGCCGGTCAATCTGTCGTCGATCCGGCCGCCGCGATCGAGGTGGCATAGAAACGAAATCGAATAACGCAGGAACCAGGTCCCCGAGCGAGGCACCGTCGACAGGATCGGCACATCGCTTCTGGCAAACGCAAACACAAGGCGCACCCGATCTAGATCAGCCAGCCGTGTCCTGAGGCCGAGGTGAAATCGAGACCGACGATCAGATCGTTGAAATCGTGGTCGCCGCCGCCCTTAGTGTCCTCCCAGCCCCAGGTATTGGCGCCGTAGTTCCACAGATGCCCGACATGCTGGCCGTCGACCTTCTCGTTGGCCTGGGCGAAGGCCCAGTAGCTGTTGCCGCTGGTGTTGTTGGTGAGCGTCATGGCGATGAGGTCGCCGGCATCGACGCCTGAAAGGCCGGTCTGGGCATAGTTGCCGTAGCCCGGCCCGTTGATCGCCGTGCCGCCCGTGGTCATCTGGTAGCTGCGGGCCTGCGCCGCCGCGGCGTAGCCGGCATCGCCCGGATGCAGCCCATCGATGGCGCCGGTGAGATCGTCGACCCGATAGAAGGAGAGCGTCAGGCTGTCCTCGCCGTTTTGCCGAAGGCGCACGATGGCGATCTGATCGTTCTGGCCGCCGGCGGTCTCGGCGATTGCGACGGGCCGGGCGACGCGCAGGGCACCGTCGGCCGTCGAGAAGTCCGCGAAGCCGGAGGAGCTGGTGAGCGCGGCTTGTAGCGCACTGGCTTGCGCGCCGTTGATGGAGACAGCGATGCTCTCGCTCGCAGACAGCGTCGTCTGGCTGACTGTGCCCTGGCTGAACTTGTCGTACAGGCGCACGAGGTTGGGATCGAAATCGTCCTGCAGCGACTGCTGGGCGAGCCGGCTGGTCCACGAATAGGCGCCGGAGGCCGACGAGAAGAAATCGAGCGCTCCCTGTCCGTCGGTCACCCCGATCTGCACTCCGGCGCTGGACGCTGCTTGCAGCATCAGGCTCTGGTCTGCGCCGCTCGTCCAGCCGCCTTGGCCGTCCGCATCGATGATGTCCGGCTGGTCGGCGAAGTACATCTGCGAATGGGCGATCCCGGTCAGAGCCCGCGCCAGCAGCGTGCCGTTGGGCGTTCCGAGGCCCGTCGTCAGGTCATAGCCGGGACCAGCGTAGTAGCCGTAACCGGTCAGCGTGATCGGGCTGCCTGAAGCGTCGGTCAGCGAACCGCCATGGTAGTAGGACGATATGTTGTTGCCGTACGTGACGTCGTTGAACGATGCCGGCGCAATCGCCGCCGCCATGTAGATCAGGTCGTTGGCATAGCCCAGGTTGGGCAGGCCCTGATCGTGGAAGATCGTGTCGATCTGCGCGATCAAGGCTGCCCAGAACGGCGCTGCCGCGCTGGTGCCGTCACCGGATGTCACGCCGTTCATGGCGGCGCCGGGATACTTGTAGAAGAGATTGCCGCCGGCATTGGCCGCCACATCGGGTGCGCCGCGACCCGTGCCGCCCTCCAGATTGGCCGAGGTGGGAGTGAGCCCGAAAGCCGTCTGGTACCAGGGTGGGTCTTGCGTGGTGTCCACGCCGCCGTCCCCGGCCACCGCCCCGCCGCCACTCCACGACGAGCCCGATATCGTCAAGGCATTCCAGACCGATTCGAGAAACATCGTCGGTCGTGTATTGGTCGCGCTGCTGGGCAGCACCTTGAGCCCGCCTTCGATCAGCCCCCAAAGCGTCGCCAGGTCGCCCGCCATGGCGAGCTGGTAGAGCGACTGGGCATCCGACGCGACGGTCGGGTCGGACGGCGCTGCTCCAAGCGTGGTGACGGACGTCCCTCCAACCAGCAGAGCATAGGGCGAGCTGAGCGTGATCGATTGGTTGGCGAGTCCGTTGGCAAAGCCCCAGCTCGATCCGAAGTCGTTGTTGGCCTGCACCAGCGTGATGTTGCGCAAGACGGCGTCGATGTAGAGCTCCTGGGCGGCGATGGCGAAGGGCGAGCCGGGCGTGCCCTGCTGCGCCGGCATGGCCTGCTGCAGCAACCCATAGGAAGCGGAAACGACGGCCGGATTGTGCGCCAGATCCCAGAAGGCTGCTTGATAGGCCGAATAGCTGCTGGATTGGGCGCCCGTCGTATTGAAGCCCGAGCCGGCATACAGCGTGATCACGCTATTGGCGGCGGCAGTGGCGACGACGCCGACGTCCAGCGAGCGCTCGTCGGGATCACTCGAGCCGTAGTTCGTGCCCCCGGGCTGCATGGCGTAGTACACGCCCGGCGTCGAAATGCCGGCCTCTTGACGAAACCGGTCCAGCAGCGCCTGGAAGGTGGCGGTGCCGGTGATCTGCGGGTCGAGGACGTCGCCACTCCCCGGCTCGAGCAGGCCTATGGTGGCGGTCGGCGTGTCGATGTTCGACAAGGGAAAATTGTAGAGATACTCGGCAATCTGATTGGCAAAGAAGGCGGAATGGCCCGTCCCGAGGGCGTTGCCGATGCTCTGAGGGCCCTGCACGGTGGCGGCACTGGCGCCGCCGGACAAGTCGGAGGCGGCGGGGCGTGGCCCACCCGGGTTGAAGTCGAACCAAAGCCCCGAGACGTTGCTCAACGAGGTCGGCAGCTGGAGGTCTGTCTGCCAGAAATACAGACTTCCGACGTCCGATGCCGTCGTTTGATACGGCGTCGCATTGAACAAGGTTTGAAAGTCGGTCGGGCTGAGCTGCACCCAGATGGTGCGAGACTCGGCCGAGCTGATGTATCCGTCGGGGGGCGTCCCTTCCCTGCCGAGGACGGTAAGGCCCAGTCCGCCGTCAGCGACCGGCTTCGTCAGTGCCGAGACCGCATCGTCGAAGACGCTCTGCGAGGCGCCGTAGGTCGACCACAGGGTGTTGCTGGCATTGAGCTCGGCCAGTGTCGTCTGGCGTGTGGCCCAGTCGCTCGCGAGCAGCGCCGAGGGATCGTTGGCTCGGGGCAGGATCAGCGCCACATTGACCGTGTCGGTGGCCACGGCGTGCGAGCCGACATGATAGGCCGCCAGGACGTCGGTTTCGGACGTCGTCCCGTAGCTGGTGTAGTCGAGGAACGTGGAGTTCGCGAGCGTCGTGTAGGAGATGGGCATGGCTCCGACTTGTTTGCTCATTCACGTCGAAAACGTCCATCGTCCGCAGGTATGCGCTGTCGTGCCTGTCTCATACCTTCGGATCACCCGAATATCCCGGGACCATGTAGGCTTCGGGCCGGCGGCGACACTGCGCTATGCTCCCGGCTGACGTAACCGCGAAGGATCGGGGATGAAGTTCCTGGTGATCGATGACCACGCGCTTATTCGCGATGCGCTCGCGAGCGTGCTCGCCCAGCTCCAGCCCGGATCGGCGGTGATCGAGGCATCGACTTGCGCGGAGGCGCTGGAGGCGGTGACAGGCCAAGCCGACCTCTCGCTCGTTCTGCTCGATCTGACGCTGCCGGACGGCGACGGATTTCTCCTGCTGGAGCGGCTGCGGCGCGATCGGCCGGGCGTTCCCGTCGTGGTGCTGTCGGCGATTCAGGATCGCGCGAGCGTGACGCGCGCGCTCGGCGCCGGCGCCTCGGGCTTCATTCCCAAGTCGGCGCAGCGCGAGATCATGCTGAACGCGCTGCGCCTCGTCTTCGCGGGCGGCATCTACGTGC
>JAEZHS010000742.1 GCA_023436825.1 Pseudomonadota bacterium
CGTCGGCACCGCCTGCCGCCAGGCCGGCCGCAGGCAGGCCGCGAGCAGCACCAGGGGCGCGATGAGACCGGCCGCGAGCAACGCGCTCATGGCAGGATGACCCCACGACCGACCTGCAGCAGGTCGAAGAAGCGCGGCGGTGCGAAGCCCAGCAGCAGGGCCGCAACCGCCAGCGTCAGGACGACGGCTTCACGCTGGCGTGACGGAGGAGCCTTCACGGCGACATCGGAAGTGGCCAGAGCCGGCGCGACCACGCGAAAGACGTAGCCGCCAGCCAGCAGGCCACCGCTCAGCACGATCGCCGCCCAGAACCATCGGCCGCCCTCGACGGTGGCCTGCAGCATCAGCCACTTGGCGGTGAAGCCGCCGCTCGGCGGCAATCCCATCAGCGACAGTCCACCGAGCCCGAAGGCGAACAGGGTCATGGGCATGGCGCGGCCTACGCCGCGCAGGTCCGCGATGCGGTCGTGGCCGAGCGATTCGGCGACCAGGCCCGCGCCCAGGAACATCGCTGCCTTGGCGAAGGCGTGGCTCAGCGCCTGCATGACGCCGCCATTCCAGGCTTGGCCATTCCACGGCTCGGAGCCGGCGGCCAGCGGGAACATCAGGAAGAGGTAGCCGATCTGGGCGATGGTCGAATAGGCGATCAGGAGCTTCAGGCGCTGCTGGCGGAGCGCAAGCAGGCTGCCGAACAGGATGGCGCCGCTGCCCAGCGCGCCCAGCAGCCCCATCGCGAGATCCGAGGCGAGCACCGGCATGACGTCGAACCATAAGCGCACGACCAGGAAGAACGATCCCTTGACCACCAGGGCCGACAGCACGGCGCTGGCCGGTGCGGGCGCGTTGGCATGCGCCGGCGGCAGCCACAGGTGCAGCGGGAACAGCGCCGTCTTGGCGAGCAGGCCCGCCGTCATCAACCCGCCCGCGACCAAGGTGGCCGGCGCAACGGCGGACCCGGCGCGGATGCGCTGGGCGAGGAGGACGATGTCGAGCGTGCCGTAGGCGCCGTAGAGCAGCGCCACGCCGAGGAGATAGAAGACCGAGCCGATCAGGGCGAACAGCAGGTAGCGCAATGCCGCGCGCAGGGTCTCGGGCCGGCCATCGAGGCAGACCAGCGGCACGGCGGCGAAGGTGAGCAGTTCGAGCGCGACGTAGAGGTTGAACAGGTCACCGCCGAGAAAGACCATGTTCAGCGCGGCCCACAGTCCCAGCAGCAACGCCCAGAAGGCGAGCGGTGCCCGGCCCTCGGCGAGCTCCGGTGGCGTCGCGAAGAGGGGGCGCGCGAAATAGCCGGCTGCGGCGATCACGAGCGCCGCCGTCACCAGCATCACCGCGGAGAAGCCGTCGGCGCGCAGGGCGATGCCAAGCGGCGGCGCCCAGCCGCCGAGGATGTAGACGAGCGGTGCCTGCTGCCACCACACATCGACGGCGATGGCGAGCGCGACGCCGAGGCCCGCCGGCATGACGGCGAGCGCGATCCGCTCGGCGTTGCGACCACCCGCAACGAACGATGCGATCATGCCGATGACCGGCACGATGATCGAGAGCACCAGCAGATAGCCGCCGGGATTGGTGGCAAGCGCCAGCGTCACCGCCGACATCAGCCGGTTCCCGGCTCGTCGGGGTCTATCGTCGCCTTGCCCGAGGTCTCGAACAGCCGCAGCAGCAGCGCGACCGCGAGCGCGGTGGCCGAGAAGGCGACGACGATGCCGGTGATGACCATCGCCTGGGGCACCGGATCGGCGGCGAGTCCGGCTGCGGCACCCTTGCGCGCGAGGATGCCGAACATGAGGAAGACGCCGCTGCCCAGGAGATTGAAGGCGACCAGCTTGCGCAGCGGATGGGCGAGAACCAGCAAGCCGTAGATGCCAAGCCCGATCAGGGCGGCTCCCGTCAGGCCGGCGAGGATTGGCGCGGTCATAGCTTACCGGGCGGAAGCCGGTTCGGCGGCCCGATGACCAGGAGGGGCAGCGTCGCGGCGATGGAGAGCACCATGAACGCTTCGATGAACAGGATCAGCGGCTTGGCGATGCCGTCGGGGTAAGCGAGGAACCCGGCAGCGATTAAGAAGCCCATCACGCCGATCACCAGGAACATCGCCGGTCCTGCGACCAGCGCGATGCGCAGCCAACGTCGATCGACCGGCGGCACCCCTGCGAGTCGTGCCATCATGACGATCATCGCCATTGCAGCCAGCAGCGCGCCGCCCTGGAAGGCGCCGCCAGGGTCGTTGGCGCCCACCCAAACGATGTGGATGGCGATGACGATCCCGACCGGCGGCAGCAGCTGCGCGAAGAA
This sequence comes from Pseudomonadota bacterium, assembly GCA_023436825.1. The sequence continues at coordinate 2,299 of JAEZHS010000742.1, forward strand.
GGCGAGAGGCCCCTGTTGATCGGCCAGCGGACGGGGACCGGCAACGCCGCCCCAGGCGCGGTCCGTCGCCAGCGACCACATGCCCATCACGGCAAGGATCAGCACCACCTTCTCGAGCATGGTGTCGAAGGCGCGCCAAGTCATCAGGACGGCGGTCACTGGATTGCCGAGCCCGGTCTCGGGCAGATGTCGCGCGACGTCGGGCGCAAGCGTGGGGCCTGGATCGGCCATGGTGAGCACGCCGGCCGCAAGCGCTGCCGCGATGACGATGCAGAGGATCGCCGCGGCGTGGCGCATCATCGGCCCGGGCTGCTCGGCCGCCGGCTGCGGATCGGTGTGGCGCAGGCGCATCGCGGCCGTGATCAGCAGCACGCCAGTGACCCCGCTTCCGATTGCCGCTTCGGTCAGCGCGACATCCACCGCGAACAGACGCACCCACACCAGCGACAGCAGCAGGCCGTAGGCGACGTAACCCACGACCGCGTCGAAGAGCTCTGGAGCCGCGATCGTCCAGACGGCGACCGCCAGGACGATGGTGGCGAGGCCAATGTCGAGGGCTTCGATCAACGTCATGGCGACGGTCCGCGGCGGCGCAGAGCCTGGGCGATGACCTGTGCCACGGTCGCGCTCGACAGCTGCACCAGCATCCAGACGGCCAGGAGCTTCAGGGCGCCCAGCAGGCTGCTTGCCTGCGGCAGCAGGCCGAGCACGACCAGGCCAAGCCCGAGATTGTCGGCCTTGGTGAGCGCGTGCAGGCGGGTGAGCGAATCGGGGAACCGCAACAGTCCCACGGTTCCGGCCAGGAAGAAGAAGCAGCCGGCGCCAACGGCGACCACGGTGAAGAGGTCGGCCGCATTCACGGCGCATCGTCCTTGGAAGGCGGCGCGACGCTGGTCACGAAGGCGACCGAGGCAAAGGCCGCGAGCAGCGCCAGGCCCAGGGCGACATCCTCGGCGCCGCGCACGCCGGTGGCCGCGGCCACCAGCAGCAGGGTGGCGATGCCGCCCGTTCCCAGGAGCTGTGCGGCCATCGTGCGATCGACGTTCTCGGGTCCGCGCAGGATGCGCGCCAGACCGACGGCCACGGTCAGGAGGATGAGGCCGGCGGCGGCGAGCAGGAAGTCAGTCATGGCCGATCATCCGGCCGAACAGCACCTCCTCCGCAGTGAGCTTGTCGGCGACCGGCTGGTCGACGTCGAGGCAGTGGATCAGCAGGACGCCATCGTCGTCGGATCCTGCCGGCAACGTGCCGGGCAGCAGGCTCGACACCGCGCAGAACGCGTTGCGCGCGCTGGCCGATTCCAGACGCGGGCGCCAGGCGACGAAGCCAGGGCGCAGGGACATCGATGGGTTGAGCGCCAGCCACGCGACCTGCACGCCGGCTCTCACGGACTGGCCGAAGAAGTGCAGGCCGAACGACGCGAGCGACCACAGTCGCAGCCTGAGCGTGCTGGGCGGCAACAGGCGCAGGCTTGCCCATGTCGCCAGCCCGGCTGCGGCCAGGCCGATCGGGAGGTCGACCGGCTGATAGCCGGCAATCATCAGCCACAAGGCGAAGAACAACGCAGCCCGGCCGATCGCGACGCTCGTGCTCGTCGGCAGGATTAGGGTGGGCTTCATGCGCCAACGGCCGTCGCCGGTTCGCGCGACGGCTCCCTGATGCGGAACAATGTGACGTACATCGCCGGCAGGACGATCAGCGTGAGCAAGGTGGCCACGAACAGACCGCCCATGATGGCGAAGGCCATGGGCCCCCAGAACACGTCCGCTGCGATCGGAATGAATCCAAGCACGGTCGAGATCGCCGTCAGCATGATCGGGCGGAAGCGCGAGAGCGTGGCTTCGACGACGGCGTCCCAGACATGCTCCCGCTCGGCGCGCTCGGCCTCGATCTGCTCGATCAGCAGGACGGCATTGCGCGCGATCATGCCGAACAGGGCAAGGATCCCGAGGATGGCGACGAAGCCCAGCGGCTTGTCGACGATCAGCAGGGTGAACACGATGCCGATCAGGCCCATGGGAATCACGGCGACGACCAGGAACAGCCGGCTGAAGCTGTGGAGCTGCGCCATCAGGAAGAACAGCATCAGCAGCAGCATCAGCGGCACCTTGGCGAATACCGAGGCCTGCGAGTTGGCGCTTTCCTCGACCGTGCCGCCGACGGCGATGCGGTAGTCCTTGGGCAGACCCTGCTTGAACTTGTCGATCGCGGGCGTCAGCGCATCGACGGCGCTGGCCGGTGACACGCCGCGCGGGACGTCGGCCAGCACGGTCAGCGTCGGCACCCGCTGGCGCCGCCAAATCAGCGGATATTCCTGCTTGAAGTCGAAGGTCGCGACCTGGTTCAGCGGCACGGTTCGTCCGTCGGCCAGGGGCAGCTGCAAAGCGCGCAAGGTCGACAGCGAGCTGCGCTGCTCGTCCACCGCCCGCGCGATCACCGGAATGAGGTAGATGTCGTCGCGCACCTGCGTGATGGCGGTGCCGGCCATCAGCGTGTTGATGACCTCGGAGATCGCCCGCGAGCTCAGCCCCAGCAGTCGCGCCTTGTCCTGGTCGATGGTGACGCGCACCTGACGGGCGGGCTCCATCCAGTCGAAGCTCACTTCCGTGATGTTGGGATCGTTGCCCAAGACCTCGGCGAGCCTGAGCGCGATCGACCGCACCTGGCTGAGGTCGGGGCCGCTCACGCGGTATTGCACCGGCCAGCCGACCGGCGGCCCGAGCTCCTGCGGCGAGACGCGGCCGACGACGCTCGGCATCTGCTCGGACATCAGCTTCTCGAGCTTGCCCTGCAGCCGGTCGCGCGCCGCCACGTCCTTGGCCACGACCACGGCCTGGGAGAAGAAGTCGTTGGGCAGCTTGACGTCGAGCGGCAGGTAGAAGCGGATCGCGCCACGGCCGACATAGGTGCTCCAACGCTCGACGTCCGGGTCGGTCGCGAGGAAGGCGTCGAGCTGGGCCGCTATGGTGTCGCTGGCATAGATCGAGGCGTTCTGCGGCAGCGTGAGATCGACCACGAGCTCGGGCCGGTCGGAGGCCGGGAAGAACTGGCGCGGCACGAAGGGCGAGGCGAGGAACGCGGCGGCCAGGCTCGCCAGCGTGACGCCGATGGTGATCCAGCGCACCCTCATGGCGCCGACCAGCAGGGTGCGGAAGGTGCGCAGCACGATGTTGGGCCTGGCGGGCGGTGCCGCCTTCGGCGGGCGGAGGAGAGCGACACCGAGCAGGGGAGCGAACAGCACCGCGACGAACCACGACACGAACAGCGTGATCGTGACGACGGCGAAGATCGAGAAGGTGTATTCGCCGGCGGCGCTTTGCGCGAAGCCGATCGGCACGAACCCGGCGGCGGTGACGAAAGTCCCCGTCAGCATCGGAAAGGCCAGCGTCTTGTAGGCGAAGGAGGCGGCCTGCTCGGTGCTGTCGCCGCGGGCGATGCGCGTGGTCATGACGTCGACCGTCGTCATGGCGCTGTCGACCAGCAGGCTGAGCGCAATGATCAAGGCGCCGAGCGAGATGCGCTGCAGGTCGATGTCCAAGCTCTGCATGATGGGAAACGTGATGGCGAGCGTCAGCGGGATCGAAGCCGCGACGATGGCGCCGGGTCGCAGGCCCAGGCTGATGATGCTGACTGCCATGATGATGGCGATGGCCTGCCAGAGCGACACCATGAAGTCGCTGATGGCGTGATCGACGACGGCGGGCTGGTCGGAGACCAGCGTCGGCTCGATGCCGAGCGGCAGGTCGACGAGCGCATTGTCGATCTCGGCCTTCACGTTGTTGCCGAGCGCCAGGATGTCGCCGCCACCGCGCATGGCGACAGCGAGCCCGATGGCGGGCTTGCCGTTGACGCGGAACATCGGCTGCGGCGGGTCGGCGTAGCTGCGACGGACCTCGGCGATGTCGCGCAGGCGTATCATGCGCCCGTTGGACAGGAAGCTGACGTTGAGGATGTCCTGCTCGGAGCGGAAGGCGCCCGATACCTGCAGCGACAGCCGCTCCTTGCTGGTCTCGACGGAGCCCGCAGGAACGACGCTGTTCTGGGCCTGGACCGCGGCGATCAAGGCGGCGCGGTCGATGCCGAGCCCGGCGAGCTGTGGCGTCGAGAACTCGATGAAGATCTGCTCGTCCTGGGCGCCGATGATCTCGATCTTCGAGACGTCGGGCACGTTCAGCAGGCGCGACCGCACGGCCTCGACGTAGTCGCGCAGTTCGCGATGGGTGAAGCCGTCGGCGGTGAAGCCGTAGATCAGGCCGAACGTGTCGCCGAAATCGTCGTTGAAGCCCGGTCCCAGCACGCCGGCCGGTAGGGTGTGGCGGATATCGCCGATGTTCTTGCGTACCTGATACCAGACGTCGGGGACCTCGGCGGCTGGCGTCGAGCCTTTCAGGTTGACGAAGATCGTCGTCTGCCCAGGCACCGTGTAGCTGCGCAGGAAATCGAGGCCGCGCGTCTCCTGCAGCTTGCGCTCGAGGCGCTCGGTGACCTGCTGCAGCGTCTCGTCGAGCGTTGCGCCCGGCCACGCCGCCTGCACCACCATCGTCCTGAAGGTGAAGGCCGGATCCTCGTTGCGTCCCAGTCCGAAGTAGGCCGACAGGCCCGCGGCCGTGACGATCACCATCAGGAATATGGTGAACGAGCGGTGCCGCAGTGCCCATTCGGAGAGATTGAGGCCGCTCACGGCGCTGCTCCGAGCAGACGCACCTTCTGGCCGGGATGAAGGGCCTGCACGCCGGCGGTGACGACGACCTCGCCGCCCTCCAGGCCGTGGGCGACGAGCACGCTGGCCGGATCGAAGCGCCCGATCTCGACGTTGTGCAACGAGACGGTCATATCCTTCGGATCGACGAGCCAGACGGCAGGCTGCCCATTGATGCGTGTGAGAGCGGTGGCCGGCAGTGTGATGCCGGGCGTCGCCTCGAGTTCCATGCGTCCCTTGACAGTGGCGCCGAGGAACATCGCGGCCGGCGGATCGATCAGCCCGACCCGCACGCGGAAGGTGCGCGTGATGGGATCGGCCTGGGGATCCACCTGTCGCACGCGTCCGACGGCAGTGATGGAAGGGTCGTCGGTCAGCGACACCACGACCTTGGGATCGGACGGCGCCGACCGGAGCACCTGCGCAGGGACGTCGAACACCGCATCGCGGCCGTCCTGGCGGGCCACCTGGAAGATCGTCTGTCCGGGTTGCACGACCTCGCCGGCCTCGGCCGTGCGGGCGGTGATCGCGCCGCTGACGCCGGCCTTGAGCTGGGTATAACCGACGCGGTCCTTGGCGATGTGCAGCTGGGCCTCGGCATTGTCGAGCTGCGACTGCGCCGTGCGCAGCGCCTGCTGCGCTTGGTCGTACAGCGCCTGCGTCGTGAAGCCCTGGGGCAGCAGGACCTTCTGTCGGTCGAAGGCGTTGGTTGTCTCGATGACGCGGCCCTCGGCGGTCGAGAGTGCCGCCTGGGCCGACCGCAAGGTATTCAGCTCGTTCTGTGGATCGAGCTTGGCCAGCACCTGATCGGGCTGGACGCGGTCGCCGACATTGGCCAGACGTTCGATGATGCGGCCGCCAATGCGGAAGGAAAGCGATGCCTCGTTCTCGGCGTTGATCTGGCCGGTCAGGACGACCGTCTCGCCGGTGCCTCCCTTGGCGGCGGTTACGGTGCGCACCGGACGAGGCTCGGCGGCCTTGGCCTTGGTCTGCCGCTCGCATCCGCCGAGAACAAGTACCGGCGCCAGGAGCAGGGCGAGCAAGGCTACGCCGGTCGCGTTGTGCCGAGAGGCTGACCCGGCCACGGCTGACGTCCTCGCCCCGGGCTATTGGAGGATCCGCGCTCTCAGGCGCGCATACTCCTCCTTGGAGATCGACTTCTCCGCCATCAGCCGTTCGAGCTTCGTGAGCTCGTCGGCGACGCTGAAGCCCACGACCTGGCGCAGTTCATCCCGGGCCTGGCGTGCCTGGGCGCGGTTGCGCTCGGCCATGCCGCCCCCTTGCGTAAGGATATAGGCGAAGATGCCGATGTAGGGCAGAACGATGAGGAAGATGACCCACAGCACCTTGCCGAACCCGGAGATGTCCTGGCGCCGGAACAGGTCGCTTGCCGTGGTTATGAAGAGCCAGAACCACAGAATGAAGATGAAGATGGCGAAAGCGTCGGCCAGGAAATTGGCGAATGTCGATTCTGCAGGGAACAACATGATTCTTCTCCAGTACGCAGCACGTCAGCAATGACTGTTCGCCGCGAGGCCCTCTCAGCGAGTCTTGCGGAGCGACATTGCGGCTACGCCGGCGGCGGCATTCAGGCCGACGCTGCCTTCGACGCTGACAGGCTGCAGAGTGATCTGATTGCTGCTGCCGCCGAGCAGCACGTTGGCTCCGAGGCCGACACCGACGGTCCCTTGGGCCGTCGGTCCGGCATATTCGCCGCCGAGCGAGCCGGGCGCGATGCTGCCAGGCGCGAAGACCATCCAGACGATGGTGCTGTCGCGGGTGAAGCCCACGTCGACACCATAGCGCCGGATCGTGCCTTCATACCGTTCGGCTGTACCGTCGGTGCGGGTGAACAGACAGTTCAATGTCCGCGAGGACCCGAAGACGAAGCCCACGCCGCCCGCGACGTTGCAGGTCAGTGAGCCGACATTGACGCCGCCCCGGTTGGCGGGCTGAGCGCTGGTCGTCGTTGCCGTCTGCTGCTGGCAACCCGCTACCGCCAGGACGAGGAGCAGGGCCGTGGCCATCGTTGCACGCATTGTCGGTTCCTTTGCTCGAAGATGATCAGCGGGCGACGGCGAACACCTGCAGGGAGACGATGCCGGTCAGTATCGTGGCCAGCGCCAGGCTCTTCCTGACGGGTCTCATGCGACCCTCCTCACGGTGAAGTGACGTTGCACGAGGCCCGATCCACGAAGGCGTCCGTCTTGGGACCGTAGATGACCAGACCTTGGCGAACACTCGGACCGGTCTGGGCGACCGTGGCCCGCGTGCGCATGACGAGGTTGCCGCCGTTCTGGAAACGGCACTCGATCACCGGGTCGACGGGACTGCCGCTGTTGTTGTCGAGGTACATCACCACTTGCCAGCGCTGCCCGGGCACCGCCCGCAACGTGGCGCCATCCATGGCAACGATCGGCGTCGTCGGCCCCGCCGTGACCGGCACCGTACCGACGGGCCGACCACGCACATGCTGCTGGGCGACCCAGGTGGCGACGTTCTGTCCGGCCGGATCGAATGCCTTGTCTTCAGGACCCGCCAGCGGCCGGCCGTCCTGGCCGACGGTCTCCGGTGTCCAGACCTGACCGGTCTTGGGATCGCGGAACTCGGGACCGCCCGTGGACGCCGCGACGTCCAAGCTCGCGCGGTTCTGCGCGAATGCCGCAGAGGCGAGAGCGATACCGAGTGCCGTAACCGAAACCTTCAGCAACACGCGCTGTATCCTGCTCATCGCGACCTCCGGAGCGAATTGGCGAGGCGCGCATTCTTGCCAATCGCCTTCCGGCACACATCAGCTTGGAATCCCCTGACTGTTCCCGGTGTCCCAATTCCAGTTCGCACAACGAGCTGCGAAGCGTCGAAATTCTCAAAAAGAGGATTCAGGCTTGCGTTTTTGCACGATCAACCGAGGGTATTGTTGGGGCTGGCGACCTCGACCTCATTGTTCGGCCAAACGTTCTCTGGCCGATTGAGAGGGTACGATGATATCGACAACATTCGAGACATCGTCATTTCGGCCTCGCGAGCAGTTCGACGCTTGGCGTTCGTGGTACAGCTCGTTGCTCGACACTGCTGTACCAACCAGTCCGGACGATGGCTTCGCGGCACGGAACGAAATCTGGTCACTGGGTGGATTGACGGTGAGTCAAGGCACCGGCCAGGCGATCTCCTCCAGCAGAACGAAGGCACTCATCCGCCGCACCCCGGTCGACCACTGGGTGCTCACCGTCTGCAAGCGCGGCACCGTCGATCTTCGCACGCGTAACGAATCCGTCACGATCCAGAGCGGGATTCCGTTCGTGATCTCGCTGGCGGACGAGATGGCCACGGTGAAGGATGACTACGAGCGTGTGCAATTCTACCTGTCGCGCAATGCCTTTGCGCGCATCGCCAGCATCCTCGACGACTCGCGAGCCATGCCGTTGGATACGCCGGAAGGCAGGCTGCTCGCCGATTACATGCTGCTGCTGGTGAAGAACCTGCGCGATCTGCCGCCCGACGATGGGCCTCGGCTGGTGACCGCCGTCGAGGCGATGATCGGCGCCTGCCTGGGCACGTCCGTGGAGCGCCCGGCGAACGTTCAGGTCCAGATGGATTTCACATTGATGGAGCGTGTGCGTCGCGCCGTTCGTGCTCATCTGCGTTCGCCTTCGCTGGGACCCGACCAGCTTTGCCGTGAGGCGGCGACGTCGCGGTCTCAGCTGTACCGCCTCCTGGAAGGCGAAGGGGGCGTCGCTCATTACATCCAAAGGCAGAGGCTGTCCGAAAGCTTCGTGATGCTTTGCGACGTGTCCAACGCATTGCCGATCGGCAGAATCGCCGAGGTTCTGTGCTTCGCCGATGCGTCGAGTTTCAGCCGAGCCTTCAGGCGCGAGTTCGGCATGAGTCCTCGGGACGTCCGATCCGCCTCGCAAGCCAGGCTTGCGCCCGTGCCCCCATTCAAGGGAACGGCGCCGATGGCTGTTCGCTGTTTTGCGGATTTTCTTGGTGATCTGTAGCGCATCCCGCTTTTGGGACGTGCAGGATAGTTCGGGGACATGACGCTAAGGCACGCCCGCTTGGGCAGACCTAGGATGCGCTGTGCGCCGACATACAAGCGTGTCGCGCCGGCGGAACATCCGATGAGCAAAGTCCTTCCTGCGATACTGGCAATGACCGCAACTGTTCTGACCGCGATGCCGCTCGCCGCGCAAGTCGGCGCACACGGCGACGCGGCGGACGGCCGCATCGATGCCATGTTCGGCGCGCCGAATCGCTACGGCGTGGTGCCGCCGGACAATATCTTCGCGACCACGCCAGGCCTCGAGCAGCAAGCGCGGCGATCGACATTCACCTTCAATGTCCTTGCGCCCATATCCTATGCCTCCAACGCCCTGGCGGGCCCGTCCGGCGTACCGACTGATCAGAATTCGGCGGAGTTCAGCCCTGTCGTCGGCCTGTCGTGGACGACACCGGTCTTCGACCTGCCGTTCAGGTTCACGGCTAACGTGCGCGCCGAGGTCGATCGCTTCACCGAGGTGCCGTCTGCCGACTTCGACAAGATCGCCCTCTCGGGCCGGCTGCAGTACGTGGACCCGACCAACGATCAGGCCTACTCCCCCTATATCGCCTATGCGCCACGCTGGTCTTATACGCCGTTCTATCAGGACTGGCTCCAGACGCGTCAGGATCTGGGCGTCGGGGTCAACAAGACGTTCAATTTTGACGCGAACTTCAGGCGGGTCGCCTTCGCCGCCAACACTTTGGCGGAGACCACGTGGTCGTTCGGTGTGACAGCCTTGATCCAGCGACGGTTCGCTGATCCGGCGCCGTCGTCATGGGCCTTCTTTGTGGTTCCCTCGGCGACCTACATCATCTCCGATCAGTGGAACCTGAGCCTCGGTCTGGAATTCATGCGCCGCGCGTTCGATGCCCATCAGGGCGGCTTCGCCGAAGAGGACTGGCTGCTCCAGCCGATCGCGACCCTCGAATTCGTGTTCCCGAGCGCCTGGTTCGGCTCCGACCGCAACGCCGCCCTCATCGGCCGGCCGGCGATCGACTTCCAGATGGCCTATGAGCGGAACTGGTCGAACGTGCCGGTTTTCGACTTCAGCGCCTGGCACGTCGGCGCCGCCCTCAAACTCGGCTGGAGGTTCTGATGACGACGCAGGCTTATGGCGGCGAGGCCACGGCGGCGGCGCCGCGGACTCAAAGGCTCTCCTTGTTCGCGCTGACGATGATGGTCGTTGGTGGAATGGTCGGTGCCGGCATTTTCTCCCTGCCGCGCACCTTCGCCGGCGCCACCGGACCCGTCGGCGCGATCATTGCCTGGCTGATCGCGGGCACCGGCATGTACATGCTCGCCCGCGTGTTCCAGTCGCTGGCCGAGCGCAAGCCCGATCTCGATGCCGGCGTGTTCGCCTATGCAAAGGCGGGCTTCGGCGATTATCCCGGCTTCCTCTCGGCCTTCGGCTACTGGATCGGCAGCTGCATCGGGAACGTCTCCTATTGGGTCCTCATCAAGTCGACGTTGGGCGCCTTCTTTCCCATCTTCGGCGATGGCAACACGGTGGTGGCGATCGTCGTGGCATCGGTCGGTATCTGGCTATTCCATTTCATGATCCTGCGCGGCACTCAGCAAGCCGCGGTGATCAACAGCGTTGTCACGGTCGCCAAGATCGTGCCGATCCTGGTCTTCATCGTCATCCTGATCGCAGCCTTCAAGCTCGACCTGTTCAGCTTCAATCTTTATGGCGGCGATCTGACCGGCGGCATTTTCGAGCAGGTGCGCGCCACCATGCTGGTCACCGTGTTCGTCTTCCTCGGCATCGAGGGTGCCAGCGTCTACTCCCGCTTCGCCAGGGAACGGTCGGATGTCGGACGGGCCACGATCATGGGCTTCATCATCGTGACGTCGCTGATGGTTCTGGTGACCTTGCTGCCTTACGCCGTGCTGCAGCGCGCCGACATCGCCGGCATGCGCCAGCCTTCCATGGCGCAGGTGCTGGAAGCGGTGGTCGGGCATTGGGGGGCGGTGTTCGTCAGCGTTGGCTTGCTCGTGTCGGTGCTCGGCGCCTACCTCGCCTGGTCATTGATCTGCGCCGAAGTCCTCTTCGTCGCGGCCAAGACCAAGGACATGCCGTCGGCCTTCGCGCGTGAGAACGCCAACAAGGTGCCGTCGGCGGCGTTGTGGGCGACCAACATCGTGGTGCAGATCATCGTGATCACGACTTATTGGTCGCGCGATGCCTTCGCGTTGATGCTCAACCTGACCAGCGCGATGAACCTGATCCCGTTCCTGCTGGTGGCGGCCTACGGCCTGCGCCTGGCCAATCGCGGTGAAACCTACGACGTGCGGCCCACGGAACGCCGCCGTGACTTGGTCATTGCCGCCATCGCCACGGTCTATACGGCCTTCCTGCTCTATGCCGGCGGCCTGAAGTTCATCCTGCTGGGGGCCGTGCTCTATGCGCCGGGAACCGCGCTCTATTTCTGGGCGCGCCGCGAGCAGGGCAAGCCGGTTTTCACCGGGACCTGGGATTGGGTGATCTTCATCGCGGCGGTCATCGGTGCGGTCATCGGCCTCTACGCGATGGTCACCGGCTACATCACGATCTGATTCAACGGAGCGTATCATGGCAACAGCGCAGAAGGCATTCGGCGTCCACTCCGAAGTCGGCAAGCTTCACAAGGTGATGGTCTGCGCGCCGGGACGCGCTCATCAACGCCTGACGCCGTCGAACTGCGACCAGCTGCTGTTCGACGACGTGCTCTGGGTCGACAACGCCAAGCGCGACCATTTCGACTTCATGCAGAAGATGCGCGACCGCGGCGTCGAGGTCGTCGAGATGCACAGCCTGCTCGCCGAGACCGTGGCCATCTCCGAGGCAAAGAGATGGATCATCGACAATCAGGTCGTGCCCAACCAGGTCGGGCTCGGCCTGGTCGACGAGATCAAGAGCTACCTCGACGGCCTGAAGCCGCGGGATCTCGCCGAGACGCTGATCGGCGGTCTTTCGACCCAGGAATTCCCGGAGACCCACGGCGGGGAGATGCTGAAGCTCGTGAAGGATGCCGCCGGCGTCACCGAGTACCTGCTGCCACCGCTTCCCAATACGCTCTATACGCGCGACACGACCTGCTGGATCTACGGCGGCGTCACCATCAACTCCCTGTTCTGGCCGGCGCGCCACGAGGAGCCGATCCTGGCGGCGGCGATCTACAGGTTCCATCCGGACTTCGCCGGCAAGGTCAAGGTGTGGTGGGGCGATCCGACCGCCGACCACGGGCTGGCGACGATCGAGGGCGGCGACGTCATGCCGATCGGCAAGGGCGTCGTGCTGATCGGCATGAGCGAACGCACCTCCCGCCAAGGCATCAGCCAGGTGGCGCAGGCGCTGTTCAAGCAGGGTGCGGCCGAACGGGTCATCGTTGCGGCGATGCCAAAGCTGCGGGCGGCGATGCATCTGGACACCGTGTTCACCTTCGCTGATCGCGACTGCGTGCTGATCTATCCCGACATCGTCGATGCCATCCACGCCTACTCCTATCATCCTGCCGATACGCCCAGCGGCATCGAATTGCGCAAGGACCCCAAGCCCTTCGTCGAGACGGTCGCCGATGCGCTGGGCGTGAAGAAGATGCGGGTCGTCGAGACGGGCGGCACGGACTACATGCGCGAGCGCACGCAGTGGGACAGCGGCGCCAACCTCGTGTGCGCGTCGCCTGGCGTCGTCTTCGCCTATGACCGCAACACCTACGCCAACACATTGCTGCGCAAAGCCGGCATCGAGGTGATCACGATCGTCGGCGCCGAGCTGGGACGCGGCCGGGGCGGCGGTCATTGCATGACCTGCCCGATCATTCGGGACCCGGTCGACTTCTGAGCGAGGTCGACTGCAACATACTGCCAGGGGCGTTTGAGGACCGACCGCTTATCGTCACTGGCCGATCAATTGATTTGGGTGGCCCGCTACTGTTGATCGTGGCCTTCTTGGTCAGGGCAGCAGAGGTCGCCCCAGCGCTTCGAATCATCGAGACGAGGCGTGCCTGGCGGGGGAGATCTTGCCGTGAACCTGAAGATGTTCGTGCGCCTGCTGAGCGCGGGTATCGCCATGTTGTCGCTTGGCCGTGCCGACGTGGCATGGGCCCAGGCAAAGAAGATCAGGATTGGCGTCGTCTTCGATCTCACTGGGCCTCTCGCCGGCGGCGGTTCGGAGCTGCAATACCTTGGCGCCAAGATCGTCATCGACCACTTCATCAGGCAGGGCGGCGTCGAAGGCTATCAGATCGAGCCGCTCTACGCCGACGCGCAGAGCAAGCCGGACGTCGCCATCAACGAAGCCGTCCGCCTGGTCGAGCAGGAGAAGGTCGACATGCTGCTGGGCTTCTATTCATCGGCGCAATGCGTGCCCGTGGCGGCCCGCATCGAGCAGCTCAGGAAGTTCATGTGGATCACCACCTGCATCTCCACGGCGGTTCTCGAGAACCGTCATCTCAGCTACGTCTTCAGGCCGCAGGTCAGTGGCCGGCTCTACGGCAGGGTCGCGACCGATTTTGTCGCCAACTACGCCGAGGAGAAATTCGGCAAGCAGCCCAAGGACCTGCGCGTGGC
>JAEZHS010000776.1 GCA_023436825.1 Pseudomonadota bacterium
CGGCGCCCCCCCGCCCCCCCGGTCCGGAAGAGCAAGACTATGCCTGCGCATTGTCGCGTGCCTTTCCCATGAGATGGATGAAGATGTCTTCCAGCGTGGGCTCGGCTTCCTCCCATTTTATCGCCGCATCGGCGCGATAAGGCTCGATGGCCTCGAGCAGCGCCTCGCGATCGGGGCCGCAGACATGCAACGTCGTGCCGAAGGCCGCGGCTGCGGTGACGCCCGGCGCGTCGCGCAGCCTCACCGCCAGCCGGTCGGCGCCGGGACCGGAGGCGACAAGCGCGATCAGGCCCGACGCCTTGATGATCTCCTCGGCCGTGCCGCGCGCCATCAGCTCGCCGTAGGCGATGTAGGCGATCTCGTGACAGCGCTCGGCCTCGTCCATGTAGTGTGTCGACACCAGCACGGTGATGCCCTGTGCGGCATAGGCGTGGATCTCGTCCCAGAAGGCGCGCCGTGCCTTGGGATCGACGCCGGCCGTCGGCTCGTCGAGCAGCAGCAGGCGCGGCTCGTGCAGCACGCAGGCGGCGAGCGCCAGACGCTGCTTCCAGCCGCCGGACAATGCGCCGGCGAGCTGGTTCTGCCGCGTCGTCAATTCCAGCCGCTCCAGCGAGGCGTCGACCCTCTGTTTCAGCCGGTCGAGTCCATAGACGCGGCCGACGAACTCGAGATTCTCGCGAATGGTGAGGTCTTCGTAGAGGCCGAAGCGCTGGGTCATGTAGCCGGTCTGGCGCTTGATGGCTTCGCGCTCGCGCACCAGGTCGTAGCCGAGACAGGTGCCGCCGCCGCCGTCGGGCGTCAGCAGGCCGCAGATCATGCGGAGCGTCGTGGTCTTGCCCGAGCCGTTGGGACCGAGGAAGCCACAGATGCGGCCCTGCTCGACGGCGAGGTTCACACGGTCGACCACGGTGCGCGGACCGTAGCGCTTCACCAGGTCGTGGACGTCGATCGCGAGACTCATGACGCGCCCTCCACGAAGGGCGCGACGCTGACCGGCAGGCCGGGCGCAAGCGCGATGTCGTCCGGCACCTTGTCGGGCCGCGCTTCGATCAGGAACACCAGCTTGGTCCGGGCGCTCTGCGAATAGATCACCGGCGGCGTGAACTCGGCGCGCGGCGAAACATAGATGATCCTCGCCTTGAGGTCCGGCGGGCAGCCGTCGCAGGTGAAGCTCACCTTGCGGCCGATGCGCGCCTTCGCGACATCCTCCTCGGGAACGAAGAAGCGCAGCTTCACCCGCGAGGCCGGCAGCAGCGACACGACGGGCGTGCCTGCCGGCACCCATTCGCCGACATTGAAGAAGGTGTTCTCGACCAGCGCATCGTCGGGCGCCACCGGCATCAGGTCGGCAAGCCGCTTGCGGGCCTGCTCGAGATTGGCCTCGTTCTGGATGATCAGCGCCGCGGCTGCCGCAATCTCGGCCTGGCGCGCGGCGAGGTCGCCGGCGCGCTCCTGCGCCGCCAGCGAAGCGAGACGCGCGCGCAGCTGGCGGGCCTGCGATTCGGCCTGGTCGTAGGCCTGGCGCGTGGTGAAGCCGCGCGGCAGCAGCTCGGCCTGCCGCTTCAGCTCGGTCTCGGCCATCGCCAGGCTCGCCTCGACCTCGCGTCGCTGGGCGCGGACGACGTCCTGCTCCTCCGGCCGCTTGCCGGTCAACAGGTTCTCGTGCCGCGCCTTGGCCTCGGCCAACGCCGCCTCGGCGCGCGCCACTTCGGCTTTCGCCACCGTCGGATCGATGACAAACAGCCGGTCGCCCTTCTTGACGTGGCCGCCGCGATCGACCGGCCGCTCGAGGAGCTGCCCGGCGACCGGCGGCGCGATCAGGCTGGTCTCGCCTTCGACATAGCCGAGATAGCGGCCGTCATCGCTTTCGATGCCGAGCAGACCGAGCAAGGGCGGCTGCCAGTAGCCGCGCGTCACCAGCCCGGCGGCGAGCAGCGCAACCAGGACGATGAAGACGGCGCGTTTGGGCGGCGCTTTCATGGCGCACCGGCTTTCTCCGGGCCCTTCTCGGGCCTCAACGCGTGCAACATCAGGTCGGCGTGGTGACGGGCGAGCGCCTTGACGTCGAGCTTCTCGGCGCCGATCGGCTCGAACACCGTGCGCCACAGGCCGGCCAGCAGCATGGCGCCCATGATCGAGCGCACCGTCAGGCCGGGATCGACGCGCCGGAATTCGCCCTGCTCGATGCCGCGCGCGATCAGGCCTTCGAGCAGCGGGATCCCGCGGCCGATCACCTCTTTCAGATAGAAGCGGCCGATCTCGGGGAAAGCGCGCGATTCGGCGATCACCAGCTTGGCGACCGAAGCCATCGGCGTCTCCTCGATGCGGCTTGCCATGAATTCGAGGATGCGCGGCAGCAGCGGCGCCACCGGGCCGCGATGGGCGCTGACCATCGCCGCGACCGTGCCGAGATTGACGGCGACCGCCTGACGCACGACGCCCTGGAACAGCGCGGTCTTGTCTTCGAAGTAGAGGTAGATCGCAGCCTTCGACAGGCCGGCACGTTCAGCGACATCGTCCAGCCGTGTCGCGGCGAAGCCCTTCTCGACGAACAGAGCCAGCGCGGCGTCGAGAATTTCGCGCGGGCGCTGTGTCGGGGCACGGCGTTGCTTTACGGCCCTCATACAACTAACTTACTGGTCAGTTAGTTGCATTTCAAGGGTCACGAAGCCTTATTTTTCGGGGATTTTCCGAAGACAGCGGAGGCACAATTCATGGTGTCTCCGCTGCCTTCGGACGGCCGGTCAGTCCGGCATCTTGTCGATGAAGCCCACGATCGAGGCGAGCTTGCCGTCGGTCGACAGGGTAGCGAAGTCGACGCCTTCGACGACCGACGGCCCAGCCGCCGGGCCGAGCGACCAGGCGAAGCGCACGGCGTTGTTGTGGCTGTCGACTTTGGAGATGCGCTTCAGCACGAAGCCCGGGAACTTGGCCTGGACGCCCGCCAGCATGGCGTCGAGGCCGGCATGGCCGTCGCTCACCATCACCGGATCGCGATAGCTGGCATTTGCAGCGCATGACGCGGCCAATGCAGACTTGCGCCGCGCTGGATCGGTCTCGTTCCAGCTTGCGACGTAGCTTTCGACGACGGATTCGATGTTGGACATGACTGACTCCTTCAAACGTTGCGACGCCTGAAGATGAGCGCGATGCGACGGGCTGGCGATTTCGTCCGAGGTAATGACGGGCCATAATGCCGGCATGCCCCTCCATCGCCGATCCGTCATCGCCGCCGCATTTGCCGCGTCCGCCTTCCTCCCGTCCGTCGTCCACGCCCAATCCGAGAACAAGCTCGAGAAGGTCGAGATCCTGCTCGACTGGAAGGCGCTGCCGACCTACGCCGGCTTCTATCTCGCGCGCCAGACGGGCGCCTTCGAGCGCCGCGGGCTGGAGGTGACGTTCGGCGAGACGCAGGGCGCGATGAGCTCGGCGGCGATGATCGGCGAAGGCAAGCAATACTGGATCGGTTCATCGAGCGGCATCGCCACGGCGATCGGCCGTTCCAAGGGCCAGCCCATCAAGAGCCTCGCCGTCTACTATCCCAAGACGCCGACGGTGATCTACACCCGCACCGAGGACCGCATCGCCCATCCACGCGACCTCTACGGCAAGACGCTGGGCCTGGTGCCGGGCAGCATCACCAACGAGGAGTTCCGCGCCCTGATCGCCGCCAACAAGCTCGATCGCAGCAAGATCAGCGAAACCACGGTCGAGTGGAACGCCTATGCCCTGGTCGACAAGAAGGTCGATGCCCTGATCGACTATGACGAGATGGCGCCATCCGAGCTCATAGCTGAGGGCCGCCGCATCACGCTGATCCGGCTGAGCGACTTCGGCGTGCGCGCCTACAGCCTGAACCTGATCATCAACGACGCGGCCTGGGCCGATCCGGTGAGACGCGCCATTGCCGACAAGATCGTCGACGCCGTGCAGGAGGGCTACAACATGGTGCGGGAGCGGCCGGCCGACGCCGCCACCCACTTCTCCAACCTTTTCCCGCGACTCGCACCGCGCTTCGTTGACCGCAGCATGGTGACGGTGTCCCAGCAGCTCTCCGGGCCGCCGACCGGCATCCAGACGCGCGCCGGTTGGGAGGCGACGATCAAGACGCTCGAAGCGCTGAACCTGCTCGACAAGCCGATCACGGTCGACGAGGTCGCGATCTTCAATTAGAGGGCGGAGCGATTTCCGACCACCGGCTGAGCGCCAGGGCGGCGCCGACGATGGCGACGATGCGCAGGCCGATGTGAACGGCGAGAACGGGGCGCAGCTCGTCGACGCCCGCCCAGGCAATGGCGTTGAAGACGAGGCTCACGACCTCATAGGCGATCAGGACGCAAAGCGCGGGCCGGGAACGGCTGATGCACCCCCACGCGACGATGGCCGCGACGATCAGGCTCTCCAGGCCGACCTCGGTCATGGTCTCGGCACTGCCGCCGATCGCCAACGTCATGATCAGGCCGACGAAAAACCAGATTCCGTGACCGCCGGCGAAGGCGAGCGGCAGGACAAGCCGACGATGCAGGCCCAACCGGGTGAAAGCCCACCAGCAGGCCGCCACCGACAGCGCTGGGATCAAGGCATTGAGGCCGAGATAGCGCACGGCGACGATGCCGATGACGGCGCCGGCGACAGCAGCCGCGATGTGCAACGGCTTTCCGAACATGGCGGCGCGCTACCCGGCCGCCCGTGCGTGCAGACGGCCGGCCTCACGGCCACCGCCGAAGCGGTTCGCGATCGCGACGACGATGGTGGTGATGGCCACCATGGTGAGGCTGAGCACGGCGATGGCGCCGACGTCTCCGCTTTCCTTGAGATCGAAGATCAGGACCGACAGCACCTTGGTTTCCGACGTGAACAGGATCACCGCTGCCGATAGCTCGCGGATCACAGCAACGAAGACGAAGCACCAGGTGGCGATCACGGCCGAGCGCAGCAGAGGCGCGGTGATGTCGACCAAGGTGCGCAGGCGCGAGGCGCCCAGCATGCGGCCGGCCTCCTCGAGCTCGGGATGCACGGCGTGGAAGGCCGAGGAAAGCTGCTGGTAGGCCGCCGGCAACTCGATGGTGACGAAGGCGATCAGCAGGATCCACAGCGTGCCGTAGAGCGTGAGCGGCGGGCGCGTGTAGGCAAGGAACAGGCCGACACCCAGCACGATGCCCGGGATGGCGAGCGGCGCGGTGGCGAGGAAGGCGAGCAGACGGTGTCCGGTCACGGCGCGGCGGGCGACGATGTAGGCGATCAGAAGCGCCAGCAATGCACCCAGGGTCGCCGACAGGGTGGCGAGCAGGAAGGTGTTCTGGAGCGCCGGCAGTGTCGAACTGAGCTCGAGGAAGGTGAAGCGGACATTGTGCAGCGTGATGGTGTCGAGCGTGACCAGGCGTGAGGCGACGCGCGAGAAGGCCGAGTTGAACAGTGCCGCATAGGGCAGGAAAAGCGGCATGGCGAGCACCAGCAGCGCCAGCGCCGCTGCCGGCCAACGCCAGGCGCCCAGCCGTACCAGGCGCGGCTCCCCGTACTTGCCGCCCAGCACGGCATAGCCGCGCCGGCCCAGCGCCAGCGCCTGGCCGCGCAGCAGCAGGATCGTCAGCAGCAGCAGCGGCAGCGAGGCGGCGGCGGCGAGCTCGGGCTTGGGCGGGAACTGGAACAGGCTCCAGATGCGCGTGGTGAGCGTATGGAAGCCCGCCGGGATGGCGAGGATGGCGGGCGAGCCGAACAGGTTCAGCGCCTGCAGGAAGGCGACCAGCGCGCCGGCCAGCAGGGTCGGCAGCGCGAGCGGCACGGTGATGCGCCGCGCCGTCTGCCAGGTCTTCGCCCCCAGCATCGACGAGGCGTCCTCGAGCTCGCCCGGCATGCGATCGAGCGCGTTGGCCACCAGGATGAAGACGTAGGGAAAGGTGTAGCAGGCGATGACGAAAATCAGGCCGGTAAGGCTGTAGATGTCGAACAGCGCCTCGTCGGAGGGCATGCCGGTGAGGCTGCGCCAGAGCTGGTTCAGCAGGCCCGAGTTCGGCGCCGCGAGCATCTCCCAGGCGATGGCGCCGACGAAGGGCGGCGTGACCAGGCTCGCCATTACCAGCGTGCGCACGGTGCGACGGATCGGCATGTCGGTACGCGCCACCAGCCAGCCGAGCGGCGCGGCGACGGCGCAGCAGATCGTGCTCACCGACACGGCGATGATCAGCGTGGTGATCAGCGGATCGACGAAGCTCGGATCGGTGAACAGGGTGACGAAGTTGCCGAGCGTCACCGCTCCCTGCTTGTCCGACAGGCTGTAGGCGATCAGCCAGCCCATCGGCAGCACGATCATCACCGCCAGCAGCGCGGTGACGGCGAGCAGGACCGGGCGCGAGAGGTCGAGCGAACGACCGTCGGCGGTCGGCGCAGCAAAGGTCCCTCGCTGCGCTCGGGATGACAGGGAGTCCGTCATCCGGCGCGCTCTGTCATCCCGAGGGCGAAGCCCGGACCTTCAGTCATACCTTGAAGATCCGGGCATACTTCGCCTTGATCTCGTCGGCCGTCTTCTCGACCTCCGCCGGGTCCTCGCGCATGGTCTTGATCGAGCTGAGCGGCGGACGCCCGGCCTTGGCCTTGACCTTCAGGTTGGCCGGATACTGGCCGCTCAGATTGACGATGAACGCCTGGCCCTCGCCCGACATGATCCAGGCGAACATCAGCCGCGCGGCGTTGGGATTGGGGGCGGCCTTGAACACCGCCATCGGGTTCTCGACCAACGGCGTGCCTTCGATCGGATGGACGACCTCGATCGGCGCGCCGCGCTCGCGGGCCATCCAGAAGAGATAGTCGCTGCCGTCGACGGCGATGGCGCGCTCGCCGGCCTCGAGCTTCTTGGGCGGCTCGGTGGCCGACTGGACCTGCATCACCTTCTGCTTGGCGAGCTTCTCGAAGTAGCCCCAGCCCAGCTCGCGCGCGATCTGCTGGGTCGCCGTCATGATGGTGCCGGAGTAGCCGGGATGGCCCTTCACCAGCTTGCCGGCGTATTTCGGGTCGAGCAGGTCGTTGAAGCCCTTGGGCGCGTCCTCGGGCTTCACCAGGCTCGAATTGTAGGCCATCGCCGACAGGTGAGTGCGCTGGTTGACGAAGGTGCCGTCGGGATCGCGCATCTCCGGCGCCACGTTCTCGGCGATGTCGACCGTCACGTAGGGCTGCAGCCAGCCCTCGCGCTTCCAGGTGATGAAATGTGCGGCGTCGGAGCTGTTCACCACATCACAGCGCTTGATCTTGCTTGCCGTCTCCTGGGCGAGGCGATTGAACAGGCGTTCGGCGCCCGTGCGCTCGACGGCGACCTTGATGCCGGGGAACTTGGCCTCGAAGGCCTTGGCCATCGGCTCGGCGACCGACAGGTCCATCGCCGTATAGTAGGAGACCTTGCCCTCCTTCTTGGCGGCCTCGATCAGCGCCGGCGTAATCACCTCGGCCGGTGGCGCGGCGGACACGACCTTTGCGCCAAAGGGCAGAAGCGCGGCGGATCCGAGCAGCGTACGACGATGCATGATCATACCTTGAAGAGCTTGAGATAGCGGGCCTTGATATCGTCGGCCTGATCGGCGACGGCGGCGGCGTCCTCGCGCAGGGTCTTGATGTCCGAAAGCTTCTTGCGCTCCGGGCGGTCCTTGACCTGGGGGTGCACCGACCGAAGGGCGCCGACCTCGACATTGAGCTGCTGCGCTTCGGCCGTCATCGACCAGGCGTAGAACAAACGCGCGGCGTTGGGGTTGGCTGCACGCGCCAGGACAGCCGACGGGCCGGTGATCAAGGGCGTGCCTTCGACGGCATAGACCTCGGCGATCGGCTCGCCGCGCGACTGCAGCACGTTCACCACATACTCGGTGCCGTCGGCCATCACCGCACGCTCGCCGGCCGAGATCTTCTTCGGTGGATCGGCGGCCGACTGGACCTGCATCACCTTCTGCTTGGCGAGCTTCTCGAAATAGCCCCAGCCGAGGTCGCGGCTGAGCTGCTGCGTCGCCGTCATGATGGTGCCCGAGTAGCCCGGATGCGCCTTGACGATCTTGCCCGTCCACTTGGGATCGAGGAGATCGTTGAAGCCCTTGGGTGCGTCCTCGGCCTTCACCTGGCTGGTGTTGTAGGCGATCGGCGACAGCGTCACCCGCCACGAGGCGTACATGCCGTCCGGATCCCAATGTTCCTTGGGAAAGTACTTGGCGACGTCCTCGGGCAGGAACGAGGCCAGCATCGAAGCGCGCTTCCAGATGATGAGGTGCGCGGCATCGGAGCTGTTCACCACGTCGCAATTGTAGATCTTGCTCTGATACTCCTGGCCGATGCGCTGGAAGATGCGTTCGGCGCCCGAACGCTCGACCTTCATGCTGACGCCGGGATAGGCCGCCTCGAACGCCTTGCCGATCTTCTCCGCCACCGGCAGGTCGACCGAGGTGTACCAGGAGAGCTTGCCCTCCTTCTTCGCCGCCTCGATCAGCGCCGGCGTGATCCTTTGGGCCTCTGGAGCGGCGCGCACCTCGACACTGAACGAACCCGCCGCCATCGCGGCCGAGCCCGCCAGCACGCTGCGGCGCGTGAGCCTGCCTCTGAGGTTGCCCGTCATGTCATTCCTCCGCCAATGCCCGGCATTGTTCCGCCGGCAGTTGCAGCCACACCGCTTGGCCCGGCGCGATGTTGCGGCCGGGCGGCGCCGTCACGCGCAGCTCGGTCTTGTCGTCCAGCGCCACGGTGTAGTCGCGCACCGAGCCGAGGAAGACCTGCCGCGTCACGACGGCGGGAAGATGGTTGTCGGCGGATTGCGGCTTCTCGTTGGCGATGGTGATCTCGTGCTGGCGCACCGAGAGCGCCACCGGCCGGCCGGCCTGAAGCGGCCTGCCCGTCGTGCGCAACGACGCGCCGGCAACGGACACCCGCGCATCGTCGATCGCCGAGCCGCGCAGGATGTTGGAGCCGCCAATGAAACGGGCGACGAACTCCGAGCGCGGCCGGGCGTAGATCTCCTCGGGCGGTCCGAGCTGCTCGACCTTGCCGTGGTTCATGACGGCGATCAGGTCGGCCGTGGTCATGGCCTCGGCCTGGTCGTGCGTCACGTAGACCGTGGTGTAGCGGTACTGGTCGTGCAGGCGGCGGATCTCGAAGCGCATCTCCTCGCGCAGGTTGGCGTCGAGGTTGCTGAGCGGCTCGTCGAGCAGGAGCGTCTCAGGCTCGACCACCAGCGCTCGCGCGAGCGAGACGCGCTGCTGCTGGCCGCCCGACAACTCGCCGGGATAACGGTCGGCCAGCGCCTCGAGACGGGCCGTCGACAGGATGGCCTTGAGCTTGGCGTCGATGACGGCCTTGTCGAGCTTCCGAATCTTCAGCCCATAGGCCACGTTCTCGGCCACCGTCATATGTGGCCACAGCGCGTAGCTCTGGAAGATCATCGACATGTTGCGACCTTCCGGTGGCACCGTGCGCTGGGGCGACGAGAGCACCTTGCCGCCGACCACGATTTCGCCTGCCGAAGGCTCGATGAAGCCTGCAACCAGGCGCAGCGTCGTGGTCTTGCCGCAGCCCGATGGACCGAGAAGACAGACGAGCTGGCCGTGCTCGATGCGCAATGAAACCTCCGCAACTGCGGTCGTTTCGCCATAGCGCTTGGTAAGGCCTTTCAGCTCGACTGCGGCCACGTTTCCTCCCTGTCCGCACACCTTATTCAAATCGCCGGACGCGCGCTATATTGCCGGCCAAACCTGAAGGATCGGTCAATGCAGGAACAGAAAATCTACGGACGACGCGAGGGCGCCGTCGGCCACGTCGTGTTCAACAATCCGGCCAAGCTGAATGCCGTATCGCTCGACATGTGGGACGCCTTCGTCGGCCTCCTGAAGGACTATGCCAAGGATCCCGAGGTGCGCTGCGTGGTGGTGAGCGGCGCCGGCGGCAAGGCCTTCGTGTCGGGCGCCGACATCTCCAAGTTCGAGAGCGAGCGCGCCAACGCCGAGGCGCAGGTCCGTTACGACGCCATCTCCAAGGAAGGCTACGAATCGCTCTACGAATTTCCCAAGCCGACCATCGCCAAGATCACCGGCTACTGCATCGGCGGCGGCATGAACCTCGCCGCCTGCTGCGACCTGCGCTACTGCAACGAGGGCGCGCGCTTCGGCGTGCCGGCGGCGAAGCTCGGCCTGGGATACGGGTTCCTGCGCATCGAGCGGCTGTCGCGCATCATCGGTCTGTCGCGCTCGATGGAGTTCCTGTTCACCGCCAAGCAGTACTCCGCGGAGGAAGCCTACGAGATGGGCCTGGTGAACGGCGTGGCGCCCGACGCCGAGCTCGATTCGATGGTCGACAACATCACCGGCGCCATCGCGCAGAATGCGCCGCTCACCATCGCGCTCGCCAAGGCCGCGGCGCGCGAGATCGCCAAACCCGAGTCCAAGCAGGACCACAAGAAGCTCGAGGTCATGGCCAAGGCCTGCTTCGACAGCGAGGACTACAAGGAAGGCCGCCGCGCCTTCATGGAGAAGCGGAAGCCCGCCTTCCGCGGAAAATAGCAAAGAGCCGTCGCCCCGAGCGTAGCGAAGCGGAGCCGAGAGGCCTTGCCTTCTGCAGACAAGATCTCTCCGCTTCGCTCCGGTTGGGATGACGGCTTACCGTTCGAGGA
>JAEZHS010000071.1 GCA_023436825.1 Pseudomonadota bacterium
CATGGTACGGACCGACGGCGCTCCAGTCGGGCTTGAAGTGGAAACGGCCGTCGCTCGACGGGAAGCCGTCGAGGAAGTGCGAGGACTGGAAGCCGCCGGCAAAGTCGATCCAGCCCTTCGCCGCCGCCTCGTCCCAGGTGCCGCGGCCCGAGGCGCGCAAGGTTGCATCGAGCAGCTCGACGGCGCTCATGCGGAAGCTCGGCTGGCTGGAGCCCAGTCGCTGGGCCAGCGCACACACGAGCTCGTGGTTTGTGCGGCAGTCCTCGTAGCGGTCGAGCACAGCCGGTCCGACCGTCAGGTGGGTATGCCCCAGCCCGTAGTAGAGGTCGTCGTACTCCAGGAACATCGCGGCCGGCAGCAGGATGTCGGCGTACTTCGCCGTGGCCGTCATGAACTGCTCGTGCACGCAGGTGAACAGGTTCTCGCGGCCGAGGCCACGCGCCACGGCGGCGCTGTCGGGGGCGACATTGGCCGAATTGGCGTTCTGCATGAGCATGGCCATGACCGGCGGCCCGCCGGCCAGCGCGTCGGCCTCGCCGCACAGCACCGGCCCGATGAGCGACTGGTCCATGACGCGCGTCGCGGGATTGATCATGTCGAGGCCCCACGCCAGCGTCGTGTCGAGCTGCCAGTTGTCCCAGCTCAGGAAGAAGGCGCCGCCACCCTCGTGCCGCCAGGCGCCGGTGATCGCGGGCAGGCAGGTCACGGCATGCATCGCGGCCGAGCCGTTGCGCGAGCGCGTGAAGCCGAAGCCCAGCCGCAGGAAGGAGCGCTTGGTGCGGCCGTAGAGGCGGGCGAAATCGACGATCTCGTCCACCGGCAGGCCGGTGACGGCCGATGCCCATTGCGGCGTCTTGTCAGCAACATGCTGCTCGATGTCGGGGCCGAAGTCGGTGTGCCGCGCGAGGTAGTCGCGGTCGGCGAAGCCTTCCTTCAGGAGCACGTGCATCATGGCGAGCGCTAGCGCGCCGTCGGTGCCCGGCCGCAACACCAGCCCGATGTCGGCCGCCTCCACGGTGGGCGTGCGGTAGACGTCGACGACCGCCAGCTTGGCACCGCGCCGCTTGCGCGCCTTCGCGATGTGGGTCATCGCATTGACCTGGGTCGAGACGGGATTGCCGCCCCACACGACGATCAGGTCCGACTGCGCCATCTCGCGCGGATCTGGCCCTAAAAGCTTGCCGACGCCGGCCCGCCAGCCCGATTCGGCGGGCGTCATGCAGATGGTGGTCTTCTGGCGCGAATAGCCGAAGGCATGACGCAACCGGTCGAGGCCCCAGCGCTGCACGACGCCCATGGTGCCGCCCGAGTGATAGGGCCACACGGCTTCGGGACCGTACGTGCGCGTTGCGCGCGTCAACGCCTCCACGACCTCGTTCAGCGCATCGTCCCAGGAGATCGGCCGGAACTCGCCCTTGCCCTTCTCGCCCACGCGTTGCAACGGCCGCTTCAGCCGGTCGGGATGGTGGACCCGTTCGGCATAGCGCGCGACCTTGGCGCAGACGACGCCGTCGGTGTAGGTGTTCGCGGCGGCGCCGCGGATGCGGCCGATGCGCGTCGACGACAGCCGCTCGACCTCCAGCGAACAGGCGCTGGGGCAATCGTGCGGACAGGCCGACTTCCAGAACTCCTTACCCATCTCCAAGAACCCTCTCCGACGCAGCGCTATCGCATGTGGTGCTTTTCGTCGTCTCGACCGGACCGCGAAGCGTGGAGTGGAGAGACGACGGGATCGACCTACTATCCGACGGGAACTGTAGCATTGTCCGCCGGACCGTCGCTTTCAAAGTGACCATTTCCGACCTGCGCGCGCGTCCCCCATGGGATGGAACCGCGAGCGGTCCCATCCCATGGGGAACAGCTCTGGTGTAGGATGAAGGGAATGAATGGGCTGGTGGCCACGCGAGCCATCACGCCGGCGCCGAAAGGGAGTGCGCGGCATGCTCATCAAACGCTTGGCGATCCTGCTCGCGATCGTCGTCCTTGGCCTGATCGTGCTCGCACGTGCGGGCGACGCCCTGGTCGATTGGCTCTGGTTCTCGTCCATCGGTTATGTCGGCGTATTCTGGACGATCTTCACCACGCGCGTGGTCCTGTTCTTCGCCGTCCTCGCCGTTTCGACCGGCGCCTTCTGGCTTTCCGGATGGCTGGCGCTGCGCTTCGCCCGCAGCCAGGCGACCTGGCAGCCGGGCGCATCCGCCGCCAGGCCAGCTCCAGGCGCAGGACCTGCGATCGCCCATCTCGGGTACAGCCTGCCGCCGGTGCCGTGGCGCTTCCTTGTCGCCAGCATGGCCGTTGTTCTGGGTCTGTTGACCGCCACCATCGAGCTCTCGAACTGGGGCATGGCACTTCGCTTCCTCTACCAAATGCCTTACGGCGAGAACGATCCGGTGTTCGGCAAAGACATCGGCTTCTATCTGTTTTCGCTGCCTGCCTATGTCGCGCTTACGAACTGGCTGCTGCTGCTTCTGTTCTTCAGCACCGTCATCGCGGCGGTCGTCTACTGGGCGCATGGCGACATCGAGTTCGAGCCGCCGCGCCTGTCACCCGCCGCGATCGCCCACGCCTCGGCGCTGCTCGGCCTGTTCTTCATCGTGAAGGCGTGGTCCTATGGCCTCGATCGCTTCCAGTTGCTGTACAGCGACAACGGCGTGGTCGTCGGCGCCGGCTATACCGACCTCCATGTCAGGCTGCCGGTGCTGTGGCTTCTCATCGCACTGGCCGTTGTCGCGGCCGTCCTCTCATGGGCCAATCTGCGATGGCGAACCTGGCGCCTGCCGGTCGGTGCGCTGGTGCTGCTGTTCGGCAGCTCGTTCGCGTTCTACGTGCTCGTGCCTGCCTTATTCCAGCGCCTCTACGTGAAGCCGAACGAACTCGAGCTGGAAACGCCCTACATCCAGCGCAACATCGCGCTGACACGGCAGGCCTACAACCTGCAGCACATAGCGGTGAAGCCGTTCCCGGTCGAGGAGGGGCTGAGCTTCGCCTCGCTCGAGGCCAACCGGCCAACCATCGACAACATCCGCCTGTGGGACTGGCGGCCGCTGCAGGATACCTACGCCCAGCTCCAGGAGATCCGAACCTACTACAAGTTCCTCGACATGGACGTCGACCGCTACTGGCTGGGCGACAGCTATCAGCAGGTGTTGCTGTCGGCGCGCGAGCTCGAGCCGTCTCTGCTGGCGGCCAATGCCCAGACCTGGGTCAACCTGCATGTGCTCTTCACCCACGGCAACGGCGTGGTGATGTCGCCGGTGACGCGGAAGAACCCCGAAGGCCTGCCGATCTTCTACCTGAGGGACATAC
>JAEZHS010000101.1 GCA_023436825.1 Pseudomonadota bacterium
GCTCATGAGCGCGCCGGGAGGCGCGCGGTCCGGAAGAGCATGAGCGGGCTTGGAGGCCCGCGGTCCGGCAAAAATCAACGCGGCACAGTCATCGCCGCCAACGTCGACACGTCGCCGCTCTTGTCGAGCGACCACACCGCGTCGATCAGCGGCCGGACATCGTGCTGCGGCCGCCAGCTCCTCGCTTCGTCCAGAAGCTTCTGCTCGATCTCGGCGTCCTTCAGCGGATTGGCTGACGATCCGCGCGCCGCCTTGGTCGATGCGCTGTGCTTCTTGCCGTCGGACGTGAAGAAGTCGACCTCGATCGCGATCGTCGAGATCGCGGGATCGGCCGCCACCTCGATCTTGCGACGCATCGCCTTGACAGCCGGATCGCCGACGCACGCATCGGTGAACTGCTCCAGGCCCGCCTTGCCCAGCACCAGGGCGGCGGCCGTGGCGTGCTGCAGGCTCACCTGCGCTTCGCGGCCGGTCGCGACCTCGGGCCGGTCGGTGCGCTGCAGCAGCAGCGGGTTGCCGCGCACGGCCACGCGTTCGACGACGGCATCGGGATTCTGCCTGCGCCAGTCGAGCGCGCAGTCGAGGAGGGGATGGATCACGAAGCCCGCCGGGTAGGGTTTCAGCGAATTGTCCAAAACCTGCCAGGTCGCGCCGAGGCCTTCGAAGGCCTCCCAGTTGGGCGGCTCGCCCATGACGGCCAGCCAGCCCTGCGCGCCGGCGATTGGCTCGGCCGGACCCGAGAAGCCCTTCTCCGCCAGCAGGGCGGAGAGCAGGCCGTTGCGCGCGGCATTGCCGACGCTGATGCTCTTGGCCGGCCAGCCCAGGCATTCGCACAACCCGCCGGATTGGGTCGATGCGTTGCCCAGCGCCCACACGGTCTGGTCCGCGGCGAGGCCGAGCAGCTTGGCCGCGCCGGCCGCCGAGGCGAACACGCCGTAGGTCGAGGTGATGTGCCAGCCCCTCGGGTAATGGCCGGGCGACACCGCGGCGCCGACCCGGCATTCGATCTCGAAGCCCAGCACGAACGCCGTCAGCAGCTGCGGGCCGGTTACGCGCCGCAGCTCGGCCATCGCCAACAGGGCCGGCGCGAGCGGCGCGGTCGGGTGGACCACGGTCGCCAGATGCGTGTCGCAATAGTCGAAGACATTGGCGCCCGCGCCGTTCAGGAAGGCGGCATTGAGCACATCGATGCGCTCGCTGCGGCCGACGATCGTCGCCCGCTTGCCGCCGGAGAAATCGGCCAGTGTCTTGAGCGCCAGCTCGACCGGCTCGGTGCGGCAGCCGGCGATGGCCACGGCGAAGAAGTTCAGCAATGCACGCTTGGCCTCGTGGCGTGCCTGCTCGGGAATGTCCTCCCACCTGGTGTCGACGACGAAGCGGGCGAGGGATTGGGTGATGCCGGGTCTTGGGATCATGATTCTCCTTCTTCTGAAGCGCGGACCTCCTTACAAAACGTCCTTCTCGTGAAACTCGATGCCGCGCGTGACGTCGGCGGCGCTGCCTTGGTACTCGACGCGGCGCAGCTGGTTGCGCCGGATCTTGCCGGAGATCGTCTTGGGCAGCTCCTTGACGAACTCCAGCCGGCGGATGCGCTTGAACGGCGCCAGCCGCTGGTGGGTGTATTCCAGGATCGACCGCGCGGTCTCCCGGGTCGGCGGCGTCCCCGCAGTCAGCAGGATGTAGGCCTTCGGGATGCTGAGCCGGATGTCGTCCGGCGTCGGCACGATGGCTGCTTCGGCCACCGCATCGTGCTCGATCAGCACGCTTTCCAGCTCGAACGGACTGATGCGGTAGTCCGACGACTTGAAGACGTCGTCGGCGCGGCCCACGAAGGTGAGATAGCCGTCGGCGTCGAGGCTCGCGACGTCGCCGGTGCGATAGACCTTGTCGTTGGCGCCCGAGAGCCTGCCCTCGGAGTCGGCATAGCCCTGCATCAGGCCGGCCGGACGCTCCTCGTTGAGGTCGAGGCAGATCTCGCCCTCGTCGGTCGGCATGCCGTCGGGGTCGAGAACCAGCACGCGATAGCCCGGCATCGGCCGGCCCATCGCACCCGGCTTGACCGTCTGGCCGGGCGAGTTGGCGATCAGCGCCGTCGTCTCGGTCTGGCCGTAGCCGTCGCGGATGGTGAGGCCCCAGGCTTCCTGGACCTTGTTGATGACCTCCGGGTTCAGCGGCTCGCCGGCGCCGCAGACTTCGCGCAGGGAGACCTTCGCCGTGGCGAGATCCTCCTGGATCATCAGGCGCCACACGGTCGGCGGCGCGCAGAAGGTCGTGACCTTGCAGCGCTCGAGCACGCCCAGCAACGCCTTGGCGTTGAACGGCGCCTGGTTGACGATCAGGACCGTGACGCCGGCGTTCCACGGCGCGAAGAAGGTGCTCCAGGCGTGCTTGGCCCAGCCCGGCGAGGAGATGTTGAGATGCACGTCGCCGGGCTGCAGGCCGAGCCAGTACATCGTCGACAGCGCGCCCGCAGGGTAGCTGCGATGGCTGTGGCGAACCAGCTTTGGCTTGGCCGTCGTACCCGAGGTGAAATAGAGCAGCAGCGGATCGTCGGCGTCGGTCGTGCCGTCGGCCGCGAACACTGTCGGGCACTTGTAGGCATCGCCGAGCGACTGCCAGCCGGCGATGGGTCTGGCGCTGATGTTGACGAAGGTCACACCATCACGAGGCAGGCCGGCGCACTTCGCGACTTGGTCCTCGTCGGTGACGATCATGCGCGCGCGGCCGCGTTCGACGCGGTCCAAAAGCTCCTCGGTGGTGAGGAGCGTCGTGGCCGGGATGACGACGACGCCGAGCTTCATGGCTGCCAGCATGATTTCCCACAGCGGCGCCACGTTGTTCAGCACCAGCAGCAGATGATCGCCGCGCTTCAGGCCCTGCTGGCGCAGCCAGTTGGCGACCTGGTTCGAGCGTTGCGACAGCTCGCCGAAGGTGAGCCTGGTTTCGCGTCCGCTCGCCACGTCGACGATCCAGAGGCCGCAACGGTCCCTGTTGGCCGCATTGGCGAGCTCGGCATCGAACCAGTCGATCGCCCAGTTGAACGGCGCGGGGGCGGGCCAGCGGAAGCCCTCGACCGCTTGGGCGTAGTTGGTGCGGTTGGCCAGCAGGAAGTCGCGTGACTGGCGAAAAGTGGGCATGTGTTCCTCCGTACTCCTGTTCCTGTCACTCGCGGACCGGGCTTCCTTCGAGCTTGAGCGGTGCGTCGGTCGCCGGGCGCGTCGGCTCGTCGATCCTGAGGCAGCCGGCGGTCAGGCCATCGCCGGGCGCCTTCTCGACGGGCGCGATGAACAGCGCGGTCAGCTTCATGTCGCCGGCGAGCATGCGGGCCTCGCTCAGCCAGCGCGTGGCGCGGATCGAATTGCCGCCCTTGTCGAGCAGCAGCCAGCCGCAGATGGTGGGACGCTCGCCGGAATTGTCGATGCGGACCCAGGCGGTGTCGTTGCCGGTGAAGGAGCCCGCGTTGGAGATGACGCGCCATTCGAACGGCACGGCGCGATAGAGCTTGGCGTCGTCCGCCGACACGTCGACGCCACCGACATAGTCGGCCTTGGCGAGCGACGGATCGCGCAGCCAGCCCATGTGGACGGCGAGGCCGAACAGCAGCAGGGCCGCGCCCGCCAAAAGGATCGCCCAGCGCGGGATCGAGAGCATGTCAGGCCAGGATGACGGTCATGCCGCCGTCGACCACCAGCGTATGGCCGCTCATGTAGGCGCCGGCGTCGGAAGCCAGCAGCAGCAGAGGACCGCGCAGGTCCTCGGGCTCGCCCCAGCGGTGCAGCGCGGTGCGCTGTTCGAGCATGGCGTTGAAGGCCTTGTTCTGCTGCAACGGGACATTGAGCTCGGTGCGGATGTAGCCGGGCGCGATGGCGTTGCAGGTGACGTGCGGTCCGTACTCGGCCGCCAGGTTCTTGGTGAGCCCGATCAGGCCGTGCTTGGCCGCCACGTATCCGGCCACGGTGGCGCGGCCTAGAATGCCCATGATCGAGGAGATGTTGACGATGCGGCCGTACTTGCGCGCCAGCATGTGGCGGCCGACCTCGCGCGCCAGCATGAACTGGGAGACGAGATCGGTCTCGATCGCGGAGCGGAAGGTGTCGGTCGAAGTATCGACGATCGCCTCGCGGTAGATGATGCCGGCATTGTTGACCAGCGCGTCGATGCGGCGGTGCCGGGCGATGATGTCGGCGACCTGCTCGCGGACGGCCGCTTCATCGGTGATGTCGAGCGGGGTCACCTCGGCCTTGCCGCCTTTGCGCTTGATGGCGCGCGCCGTCACCTCCAGCTCTTTCACCGTGCGGCCGGCGCACAGCACCGTGGCGCCGGCGGCCCCCAGGGTCAGCGCCATGTCTCGGCCCAGCCCGCGTGACGCCCCGGTCAGCAGCACCACACGGTTCTTCATCGAAAAAAGGTCGGCCATGCCCAGTCTGTGTCCCGCCTGTTTTGCCTTAGGAGGCAATCCTAGCCTATGAAAGGCGGCAGGAGATATCCGGAGGGACACATGGCGAAATCGGGCAAGGTGGCGATCGTGACGGGCTCGGCGACGGGGCTGGGCGCCTCGTGTGCCCTGGACCTGGCGGAGCGCGGCTGGAACGTCGCCATCAACTACACCAAGAGCAAGAAGGAAGCCGACGAGACCTACGAGGCGGTCAAGGCCAAGGGTGTCGAGGCGATCCTGGTGCAGGCCGACATGGGCCAGGACGCCGATTGCAAGAAGCTCGCGGGCGAGACCCTGAAGAAGTGGGGCCGCATCGACGGCCTGGTGAACAACGCCGGCACCACCAAGTTCCAGAACCAGGGCGACCTCGACGGCGTGAGCCCCGAGGACTTCGACCGCATCCTGCGCGTCAACGTCACCGGCCCCTACATGATGAGCCGCGCCGTGTTCCCGATCATGAAGAAGCAGTGGGAGGAGAAGCAGGAGCGCGGGTCGATCGTGAACATCTCCTCGATCGCGGGCGTGATGGGCGTCGGCAGCTCGATCCCCTATGCCTGCTCGAAGGGGGCGCTCAACACCCTCACCCTGACGCTGGCGCGCTGGTTCTCGCCGGCGGTGCGCGTCAACACTGTGTGCCCGGGCTTCATCCAGACGCGCTGGCTGCTGGGCGGCATGGGCGAGGAGAACTACAACAAGCTGAAGCAGAGCCAGGAGCAGACCGCGCCGCTGCGCCAAGCCGGCACGCCCGAGCAAATGGCCGAGGCGGTGATGTTCTTCCTGACCAGCGCCTCCAACATCACCGGCGAATTCCTGATCGTCGATGCCGGGATCCACCTCGCCAGCCTGCCGATGAAGGCGCGGTAGCGGACATGAAGACCAAGATCACCGAGCTGTTCGGCATCGAGCACCCGATCATCCAGGGCGGCATGCACTTCGTGGGCTTCGCCGAGCTTGCCGCGGCCGTGTCGAACGCCGGCGGACTCGGCATCATCACCGGGCTGACCCAGGGCAATCCCGGGAACCTCGCCAAGGAAATCCGCCGCTGTCGCGAGATGACCGACAAGCCCTTCGGCGTGAACCTGACCTTCCTGCCGTCGGTCACGCCGCCCGACTACCCTGGCTACATCAAGTCGATCGTCGAAGGCGGCGTGAAGATCGTCGAGACGGCGGGCAACAACCCGCAGAAGTGGCTGCCGGCCCTCAAGGAGGCGGGCATCAGGGTGATCCATAAATGCACCTCGGTGCGCCATTCGCTGAAGGCCGAATCGATCGGCTGCGACGCGGTGAGTGTCGACGGCTTCGAATGCGGCGGCCATCCCGGCGAGGACGACGTGCCGAACTTCATCCTGCTGCCGCGCGCCGCCGAGGAACTGAAGATCCCCTTCGTCGCCTCGGGCGGCATGGCCGACGGCCGGTCGCTGGTCGCCGCGCTGTCGCTCGGCGCCGACGGCATGAACATGGGCACGCGCTTCATGGCGACCAAGGAAGCGCCGATCCACGAGCACGTAAAGCAGGCGCTGGTGGCGGCGAGCGAGCTCGACACCCGGCTTGTCATGCGGCCCCTGCGCAACACCGAGCGCGTGCTGAAGAATGCCGCCGTCGATCGCCTCTTGGAGAAGGAGAAGGCGCTGGGTTCCAAGATCAAGTTCGAGGACATCCTGCCCGAGGTCGCGGGCGTCTACCCGCGAATCATGAAACAGGGCGAGATGGATGCCGGCGCCTGGTCGTGCGGCATGGTCGTCGGGCTGATCCGCGACGTGCCGACGGTCAAGGAGCTGATCGACCGCACCATGCGCGAGGCCGAGACCATCATCAATCAGCGCCTGTCGCGGCTGGCGGCGGCGTGAGCCTCAGACAGCGACGGGCGGCCACGCCGAGGAAGGGGCGCTAGCGGGGAGGCGGCCTGGTCCAGCGCGCCGACCTCGAGCACCATCAGCTCCCTCACTACAGCGCTATCAAACGGCGCTCGCTCGCGGC
Organism: Pseudomonadota bacterium; assembly: GCA_023436825.1. Next base: position 6,413 of record JAEZHS010000101.1, read on the forward strand.
CTTGTTTGTGCCAGCGACACCAACTCCGGGGACGCGACTCGCGGACACTCAACTGTCTTCTTTGCAGGGAACCGAATATCGAGGGGTTAAGACACGATGCGTGCCAGAGTCAAAATCTGATTCAAGGAAGGATCTTGCTGGGCAAGAGCATCACGGAGTCGGCCAGTGGCGAAACCGCAGTACAAGCGGGCGGCATCGCTGAATGTCCGCAACCACATCGACTCACTTTTCATGCGAGAAGTGAGCCACAACTATATCACTTTTCCATCACTTCTCTTGGCGGTCGGCGATTGATAGGGCTGGATCTGCGACGCAGGAAATGACTTCCCGAGTGTCGCAACATCGAGGGCCATCTATCATGACGCGGTGACGAGGCGACAAACGCCGATGCCATCGCGACCGTAGAACCTGCCACGCAAAGGTCTGCCATCGAAGATTGGGCGGCCAGCGCGGCATGGCATGGCCGAATCCCAAAACAAGGGGACTTATATCTAATGGCAACTCTCAACGTTGGGGCCGGGCAGGCCTATGAGACGCTTTCCGCTGCGGTCGGCGCATCGCATGACGGCGATACCATCGCCGTGCAGGCCGGCACCTATGTGAACGACTTTGCGACGATCTCCAAAGACATCAGCATCGTCGGTGTCGGCGGCATGGCGAACTTCGTAGCCACCGTGGCGCCGCCCAACGGCAAGGGCATCCTCGTCACACAGAGCGACGTGACGATCGAGAACCTCAGCTTTTCTGGCGCCGCCGTGCCCGACAACAATGGCGCGGGAATCCGCTACGAAGGCGGCAACCTGGTCATCATCGACAGCTATTTCCACGACAACCAGGACGGCCTCCTGGCGAATAGCGCTCCCAATGGCACGATCCGCATCGTCGGTTCGGAATTCGCCAACAACGGCGCCGGCGATGGCTATTCGCACAACCTCTATGTCAACAACATCGCCTCGCTGGTCATCGACGACAGCTACTTCCATGACGCCGACATCGGCCATCAGATCAAGAGCCGCGCTCAATCCACCACCATCACCAATTCGCGCATCCACGACGGCGACGGCACGGGCAGCTACAGCATCGACCTGCCCAATGGCGGCGTAGGCGTCATCCAGAACAACGTAATCGAGCAGGGGGCGCATTCCGATAACCCCGTTATCATCCACTACGGCGGCGAGAGCGCGGCCTATGCCGGCTCCAGCCTGCTCGTTGAGGACAACGTCGTGGTCAACGACATGTCCGGAAGTTCAAGCGTGCGCCTGCTGAACAATGCCACCACGGTCACCGCCACGGTCAGCGGCAATGACGTCTATGGCCTCACCGCGGACCAGATCGCATCCGGCAGCGCCACCGTGTCCGACACCACCTACCTCTCCACGCATCCCTCTCTCGACACCAGCGCACCCTGGCTCGATAGCGGCGGCTCAGGCACCACCTTTGGCGCCGCCGGGGCGGCCAACCTGGCGGGCACCGCCGGCGCGGACACGATGGCAGCCCTCGCCGGCAACGACGAGCATGTCGTGAACCCCGTCGGAGATGCCGTGGTCGACGCGAACGGCCAGGGCACCGACACGGTGCAGAGCTCGGTAGGCCACAGCTTGGCGGATAACATCGAGAATCCGACGCTGACGGGCAGTGCCGACATCAACGGAACGGACGATGCGCCGGCCAATGTGCCCGTCGGCAACTCGGGCAACAATACGCTCAACAGCGGTCTCGGCGCGGACACGATGACTGGCGACGCCGGCAACGACACCTACGTCGTCGACAACGTCACCGAGCCGAGCAACATGGGCACCGACCTGGTGCAGGGCCTCGGCGACTCGGTCGAGAACCTGACCCCGACGGGCGGTGCCAACATCGACGGCACTGGCAACGCGCCGGCCAACGAGCTCATTGGCAACTTGGGAAACACTATCCTTGAAGGCGGACCTGGACCAGATACGTTGACTGGGCTGGAAGGCGACGACTCTTTTGTGTTCAACACAGCGCCTGGCGCCACGAACGTCGACACCATAACCGACTTCAACGTCGCGAATGATACAATCCAGCTGGACCATGCGACGTTCGCGGCGATCTCGGGCATGGGCACGCTGGAAGCGGCTCAGTTCGTGGCCAATGCAAGCGGTACCGCAGCCGATCGCTCCGGCCATACCATCCACGAGACCGACACGGGCAAGCTGTTTTGCGATAGCAACGGCAATGCCCACGGAGGGGCAACGCAGTTCGGCCAGTCGAATGCCGACCTCGCGCTGACCAACTCGGACTTCTTCATTATCTGAATTGCCGTCAACGTGGCATTCACCAAAATCGTTGGGATGCCGATGGCCGTTCGGGCTTGTCGGCATCCTCAGACGCGGATTGACTAACACCCGGCGAAGCGAGACCAGCGCTTCCGTCGCCCTTTGCTTCCGCCTCCGTTGCCTGCTGGCAGGCGACGAACGCCGCTGACCGGAAATCTCCAGCGAAGACGATTCCGTTCGCCGGTCCGCCGTTCAAAACCTCTGTGCCGAGCTAGTAGCTCTGCAC
>JAEZHS010000121.1 GCA_023436825.1 Pseudomonadota bacterium
CAAGGAGACGCGTACGTCTTCCAGCATCGCGCGGGCCTCCCGGCCCGCGGTCCGGAAGAGAAGGCAAGATCGCTTGGCGAGCGGACGGGCTTTCGCTGCCGGCCGCCAAAAGGCCATTCTTCCTCCCTGAATTGATCGGGAGGAAATAAATGGCGGGCCTTCTTCAGGGACACGTCGCTGCCGTCACGGGCGGCGGATCCGGCATCGGGCAGGGCATCTGCCAGGCCTATGCCCGGGAAGGCGCGCGCGTCATCGTGCTCGACGCCAATCTCGACGGCGCCAACGAGACCGTCGGCCTCGTCACGGCGTCCGGCGGCAAGGCGTCGGCGGTAAAGCTCGACGTCACCGACCGTCAGGCCTGCAGGGCCGCCGCCGTGGAGATCGCCAAGAGCGGCAACATCTCGATCCTGGTCAACAATGCCGGCATCAACCGGCGCAATCCGATCACCGGCGACACTGCGGCCGTGGCCAAGGACTGGGACGACATTCTGTCGATCAATCTCGACGGCGTGTTCAACGTCACGCACGCCTTCCTCGACCAGTTGCGCGTGACCAAGGGGCGGATCGTCAATATCGGCTCGATCCAGTCGTTCGTGCATGTGAGCTGGCCGAACTCGGCCGCCTATACGACCTCCAAGCACGGCGTGCTGGGTTTCACGCGGGCGCTGGCGGCCGAGCTCGGCAAGGACGGCGTGCGCGTCAACGCCATCGGGCCCGGCCTGATCGAGACCAGGATCAACGCCGAGGCGCGCGCCAAGAACCCGGACATGGTTGCCATGGTCATGCGACACACGCCGCTGAACCGTGCCGGCAAGCCCGAGGACATCGCGGGGCCCGCGGTCTTCCTCGCGTCGGACATGTCGGCCTACGTGACCGGTAGCATCATCATGGCCGACGGCGGCTTCCGGACGGTCTAAACTCCCAACCTGAACCCGAGGCACAGCCATGCAGGACCGTTACCTCCGAACCGGAATCTTCCTCGCGCCCTTCCATGCGCTGGGCGAGAACCCGACCCTCGCCATCGAACGCGACATGGAGCTGGTCGAGCATCTCGACCGTCTCAACTACCACGAGGCCTGGATCGGCGAGCATCATTCGGGCGGCTTCGAGATCATCGCCTGCCCGGAGATGTTCCTGGCCGCCGCCGCCCAGCGCACGCGTAACATCCGGCTGGGCACCGGCGTGGTGTCGCTGCCCTACCATCATCCGTTCACCCTGGCGTCGCGGATGATGCAGCTCGACCACATGGCGCGCGGCCGGGCGATGTTCGGCGTCGGGCCTGGCGCGCTGATCTACGATGCCGACAAGATCGGCCTGAAGGCGGCGGACCAGCGCCGGCGCATGAACGAGTCGCTCGATTGCATCATGGAGCTGATGCAGGGCGGAACGATCACCCGCCAGACCGACTGGTTCACGCTCAACAACGCCCGCCTGCAATTGATGCCCTTCTCGCAGCCGGGCATGGAGATGGCGGTGGCCTGCTCGCGCTCGCCGGTCGGCGCCGTGGCGTCGGGCAAGCACGGCATCGGCATGCTGTCGATCGGCGGCACTTCCGACGATGCGCTGAAGGCGCACGCCAACAACTGGGCGATCCACGAGGAGTCGGCGGCCAAGGCCGGCAAGAAGTCCGACCGCTCGAAATGGCGCATCGTCACCTTCGCGCATGTCGCGGAGACGCGCGAGAAGGCGCGGGCCGACATGGCCTATGGCCTGAAGGACTTCGCCCGCTACTTCACCGATGTCGCGACCTTCCCGATCATCCCGCCCGACGTCGGCGATCCCGTCGAGTTCCTGACCAGCAGCGGGCTTGCCTGCATCGGCACTCCCGACGACTGCATCCGGCATTTCGAACGCCTGTGGCAGGGCTCGAACGGCGGCTTCGGCGCAGTCCTGATGCTCGCCCACAACTGGGCGGACTGGGAAGCGACCAAGCGAAGCTACGAGCTGATGGCGCGCTACGTCCATCCGCACTTCCAGCGCCAGTCGAATTCGCTGCGGGTAGCGAGCTACGACGACGCCAAGGCGAAGCATGCGACGGCTGGGGCAGAGTCCGCGCAGGCCGTGATGACCGAGATCGACAAGTACAACCAGGCAAAGGGTCAGGCGGCCGGCGGCGGCAAGTCCTGGTGACGTCTGGGAGCGCGGGCCTCCGCCCCGCTCATAGTCTTCGTCTTCCGGAGCGCGCGCGTCCCCGCGCGCTCACGATCATGAGGCGCGCGGGACGGAAGAGCTGAGCGGACCTGAAGGTCCACGCTCCGATCAGCCGAACACGCGCTTGAAGATCGTGTCGACGTGCTTGGTGTGGTAACCCATGTCGAACAGCGCCACCAACTCGTCATCCGAGAGGAACTGCCGGATGTCCTTGTCGGCGCGGCACAGCGCCAGGAACGAAGCGTTGCCGCGCCATGCCTCCATGGCATTGCGCTGGACGGCCGCATAGGACTCCTCGCGGCTCATGCCCTTCTGGGTCAGCGCCAGCATGACGCGCTGGGAGAACACCAGGCCGCCCAGTGAATCGAGGTTGCCCTTCATGCGGTCGCCGTAGACCACGAGCTGGTCGACCACCGACGTCAGCCGGTTGAGCGCGAAATCGAGAGTCACCGTGGAGTCGGGTGCGATGTAGCGCTCGGCCGACGAATGCGAGATGTCGCGCTCGTGCCACAGCGTCACGTTCTCCAGCGCCGGGATCACGGCGCTGCGCACCACGCGGGCGAGGCCGGTCAGGTTCTCGGTCAGCACCGGATTGCGCTTGTGCGGCATGGCCGAGCTGCCCTTCTGGCCCTCGGAGAAGAATTCTTCCGCTTCGCGCACTTCGGTGCGCTGAAGATGACGGATCTCGGTGGCCAGGTTCTCGATCGAGGCAGCGGTGACCGCCAATGCCGAGAAGAACACCGCGTGCCGGTCGCGTGGAATCACCTGGGTGGAAACCGGCTCGACCGCGAGCCCGAGCTTCCTGGCCACGTGCTCCTCGACCTGCGGATCGACGTTGGCGAAGGTGCCGACGGCGCCCGAGATCGCGCAGGTCGCGATCTCGGCCCGCGCCGCAACCAGGCGCGCGCGGTTGCGGGTGAAGGCGGCGTAGTGGCCGGCGAGCTTCACGCCGAACGTCGTGGGCTCGGCATGGATGCCGTGGCTGCGGCCGATGGTCGGTGTGTTCCTGTGCTCCAGCGCACGCTTCTTCAGCGCGGCCAGCAGCCGGTCGACGTCGCCGATCAGGATGTCGGCGGACTCGGCGAGCTGGACGGAGAAGCTGGTGTCCAGGATGTCCGACGAGGTCATGCCCTGGTGGACGAACCGGGAGGAGGGGCCGATGAACTCGCCCAGCCAGGTCAGGAAGGCGATCACGTCGTGCTTGGTGACCCGCTCGATGCGATCGATCTTCTCGACGTTGCCCTTGGGATCGGCCTGCAGGGCCGCCATCGCCTTCTTGCCGCCGTCCCAGATCGCCTTGGCGGCGTCCTTCGGGATGATCCCGAGCTCGGCCATGGCGTCGCAGGCATGCGCCTCGATCTCGAACCAGATGCGGAAACGGTTCTCGGGTGCCCAGATCGCGGCCATCTGCGGCCGGGTGTAGCGGGGAAGCATGGCCGGGCTTTTAGCCCCGAAGGGCCGGCGACGCCATGTTAAGAAGTGTCGCCATGACTAAGACAATGACCCCGCTGGCCCAGTGTCCGCGTGAAACCCTGGCCGCCGTCGAGGGTGTGCTGACCGACATCGACGAGACCGTGTCGACCCACTCCCAGCTCACCGCCGAGGCCTACGGCGCCATGGAGGCGCTGAAAAAGGCCGGATTCCGCGTGATTCCGGTGACCGGCCGGCCAGCTGGCTGGTGCGACCTCATCGCCCGCTTTTGGCCGGTCGATGCCGTGGTGGGTGAGAACGGCGCGTTCTGGATGTGGCACGACGACAA
>JAEZHS010000177.1 GCA_023436825.1 Pseudomonadota bacterium
CCCGCTTTTCCGGCCCCATGGCACCCCCGCGGGGTACAATTGTACCGGAAAAGCGCGCCAAGGCGATGCTGATTGCTCTATCGGCAGGGGCCAGGCAAATCCAGCCGTCCCGCCACCGGTCCGTCGCCTGCGTTGACCGTTTCCCTTGCACTACCTACATTTTTTCGATGGCGATTCATCGCATTGGCCCGGTTCGAGGCGTCCTGACCGACCTTCCGGTGGGCTCGCGGCAGACCGCCTCGGTCGCCGAGCTGAACGAGCGCGCCCGCGAGGTGCTGCGGCACGTCGTCGAGGGCTATGTCGAGACCGGCGAGCCGGTGGGCTCCCGGGCGCTGACGCGCAAGCTCACCGAGACCCTGTCGCCCGCCCCCATCCGCAACATCATGGCCGACCTGCAGGATCTCGGCCTGCTCTACGCCCCGCACACCTCGGCCGGTCGCCTGCCGACCGACGCCGGCCTGCGCCTGTTCGTGAACGGCCTCCTGGAGGTCGGCAACCTTTCCGAGGAGGAGCGCGAGAGCATCGAGGCGCGCTGCCGCACGGTCGGGCGCAGCGTCACCGAGGCGCTGGAGCAGGCGACCACCTTGCTGTCCGGCCTGTCGCGCTGCGCCGGCGTGGTGATGGCGCCCAAGACCGAGCAGCCGCTGAAGCACATCGAGTTCGTCAATCTCGGCCCCGGCCGCGCCCTGGTGGTGACCGTGACGCAGTCGGGTCATGTCGAGAACCGCGTCATCGATACGCCGATCGGCATGCCGCCCTCGGCGCTGGTCGAGGCCGGAAACTATCTCAGTGCCCGCCTGATCGGCCGCACCATCGAGGAGGCGCGCCGGCAGATCCTGGAGGATCTCCAGCTCAAGCGCGCCGAGCTCGACGAACTCACCGCCAGGGTGATCGAATCGGGCATGGCGACCTGGGCCGGCGAGCCCGGCAGTGCGCTGATCGTGCGCGGCCAAGCGCGGCTGCTGGAGGACATCACTGCCATTGAGGACCTCGAGCGCGTGCGGACGCTGTTCGATGCGCTGGAGCGCGGCGAGAGCTTCGTGCGCCTGCTCGAGCTCGCCAACGTCGCCTCGGGCGTGCAGATCTTCATCGGCGCCGACAATCCCCTGTTCGCCAACACCGGCTGCTCGATGGTGGTGGCGCCGTTCCGCGATTCGCAGGAGCGCATCCTGGGCGCCATCGGCGTGATCGGGCCGACGCGGCTCAACTACGCCCGCATCATCCCGCTGGTCGACTACACCGCGCGCACCATCGGCCGCGTCGTCGGCTGACTCATCTCATGCTCCTCTCCCCCTTGGGGGAGAGGAGCATGAATGCGTCACCAATCCTGTTCGTCGAAATCCTCGAACTGCTTCATGACGTCGTCGTCCCTCGAGACGGCCGCGGTCTCGCTGGCCGGGATGGAGTGCACGTTGATCCTGGTCTCCGGCCCGATCAGCGTCACCAGCTCCAGAAGGTCCTCACGCTTGAAGGCGACGCAGCCCTGGGTCGGCGAATAATCATCCTTCGCGATGTGCAGGAAGATCGCGCTGCCCCACTCGCCTTCCGGCGGATCGTCATTGTAGCCGACCACGACGACCAGATCGTACAGCCCGTCGTCGCGCCACATCTTCTCGTGGCTCCATTCGTTGGGGATGCGGACCAGGCGGTTGTAGGTGGTCGCGCGCGGGTCGTCGCACCAGCCGTCGTGCTCGTTGATCGCCCGCGCCGGCAGATGGACCTTGGGCAGCACCAGCCGGTCATTGCGGAAATAGATCCTGCGCAGCGGAAAGCTGCCGGCCGGCGTCGCGGCATCACCTTCGACCTTGTCCTCCCGCACCCCTCCTGCACCGATCGTGCAGCGCCAGCGTTTGTCGCCCAGGGTCGCCCAGCCGAGAGAGGTGTCGGCCGAATCGGCCTGGACCGTGAGAACATTGGGGTCGGACATTGCCTAAGTCTCCGTCGCTCTTCATAAAGGCTCGCTCTTTTGGGAGGAAGCGATGGCTTATGTCGTGACGCCGCCGTCAACGGTCGGCGTGCCGGTCAACGGGACCAGCGATCTGTTCCCGGTCCGCCGCATCTTCTGCGTCGGCCGCAACTACGCGGCCCATGCCCGCGAGATGGGCCACGACCCCGACCGCGAGCCGCCGTTCTTCTTCACCAAGCCGGCCGACGCCATCGTCATCTGCGCCGACCCTACGAATCCGACCAAGGTCGCCTATCCCTCGGCCACCAAGAACCTGCACCACGAGATGGAACTGGTGGTTGCCATGAAGTCGGGCGGCACCGACATCCCGGTCGACAAGGCGCTCGACCACGTCTTCGGCTACGCCGTCGGCTTGGACATGACCCGCCGCGACCTGCAGAACCAAGCCAAGGACATGGGCCGGCCGTGGGACATCGTCAAGGGCTTCGACCAGTCCGCGCCGATCGGCGAGATCTTCCCGGCGTCGAAGATCGGCCATCCGTCGAAGGGCACCATCCAGCTCGACGTCAACGGCAAGACTCGCCAGAAGTCCGACCTCAATGCG
>JAEZHS010000182.1 GCA_023436825.1 Pseudomonadota bacterium
GCCTCGTCGAGCAGCAGCAGGCGCGGCCGGTGCAGCAGGGCGCGCGCGATTTCCACCCGTCGCCGCTGTCCACCCGATAGCGTGCGCACGAGGTCGTGCATGCGCGCCACGAGGCCGAAGCGCTCGAGCTCCTGCTCGATCCGCCGACGGGCGTCGCCGCGCGACAGTCCGTGCAGTGCCGCGTGGTAGCGCAGCGACTGGGCCACCGTGAGGTCGAGATCCAGCGCCGACTGCTGGAAGACGAAGCCACAGCCGGCGAGGGCGGCGCTCCGTCCGGCCTCATGGCCGAGCGCGCGGATCGATCCCTGCTGCAGGCCGAGCAGTCCGGCGATCAACGAGAACAGCGTGGTCTTTCCGGCGCCGTTCAGTCCGAGCAGGAGGACGAAGTCGCCCGGTTCGATCGAGAACGAGACTCCCCGCAGTGCCGGCTTGCGGTACTTGTGGCTGACGTCACGGATCTCGAGCGCGGTCACGTTCCGATCGTCTACTGGCGGGTTCATGTCGCGGCGCGTTGCCTGCCGCAGCCAATGCAATGAGCATCTGGTTGCGCGGCGCCTCCATGTCCTCGACTTGGCAGTCTATCCAGACTCGTGATGAGGCGCCACGGAGCCAGCCCTTTCTCGCAAGCGCGTGCCCGCCGGCTATGGCGCGACCGCGCTCCATCGGCAGCCGAGCCGCGGCTCCGTGACGCTGAGCGACTTCGGCGAGCTTGCCGCGTTGGCCACGACCCGAAGCGTCGTCCCGCCCAGGCTGAAGTCGGTCGTGTAGACCCCGGGTGAGGTCTGCGTCATCGCGCTCGTGATCCCACCCGATGAAGTCACCGACGCCGTGTCGCCGGTTGCCCTGAAGGTGTGGACACGCGACAGCGCTGCGTCGAAGCGAGTGCATCCCGCCGGATTTCTCTCAGGCACGACACGAAACTCGATGGGTGCGGCCGGCGTCAGCGCAGTCGGTGTCGATGCCTGCGGAGCCGACGCCTGTTGAGGGGCGCATGCGGCGATAAAGGCGCTGGCCGTGGCCAGCGAGAGGAACGTCCCGGTTACTCTGCTCACGTGTTGCCTCCTGGTCTTGGCAATGCACACAATAGGACGCGCGGCGCCTGCTGCCTTTGACACCACGTACCAAGCATGATGCGCGGCGTCCCAATTCGATCTCGCTCGATCGAGGCGCTGATGGAAAGTATCGGTGACCATCGCGCCCCCTGGCCCTCGTGCAACACGATCGCGCGGTCGCTTGTGGGTGACGTCATGGATCTCGAGCGCCGTCACTGCCGAGCCGAATAGTAGGCGAGATCCGGGATGTCGGTGTCGGGAATGGGCTGCATGACGTCACCCATCGAGGCGTCGTAGCCGGAACGCTGGTTGGTCTTGTACTCGCGCAAGGTCTTGATAAGGAAATCCTCGCGCTGGCCGGCGATCCGCGGCACGGCTTCGCGGCCGCCGAGATCGGGGGCATGGCAGACGTTGCAGCGATATTGCTGAACCAGGGCCTGCCCTCGCGCCATGCGCGCGGGATCTGTCGCCTCGCCCGACGCCGCCGGCGCCGGCAGCTTGGCGAGTGCGTCGGCGAAGGCGCGCAGGTCGTCGTCGCTGAACGCTTTCACGGCCTCGTTCATGATCTCGTTATTCCGCAGCTTCTCACGAAACATGAAGAGCTGGATCAGAAGATAGGGCGCGGTCTGCGCACCGAGGGACGGGGTCTCGGGCACAGCCGATTGCCCGCGCTCGCCATGGCACGCCAGGCAGGGCGCCATGCGCTCCTGCAGCGAATCCGCCCACGCACACGACGCCCAGGCGCCGAGCAGCATCAGGACGACACTGAGACGCCGCGTCACTGGGCGCGACTGACACGATAGACGGCGCCGTTGAAATCGTCGGACACGAGCAACGAGCCGTCGGGCATGGGCAGGACGTCCACCGGACGTCCGACGTAATTGTTGTTCTGGATGAAGCCCGTGATGAAAGGCTCCATCGACCGGAAGGTCCCGTCGTCATTCAGCTTGATGGCCAAAACATCGCCGCCGACCTTCACCGTGCGGTTCCAGGATCCGTGCCGGGCGAGGAAGAGGACGCCGCGATAGTCGTCGCCAAGGCCGTTGCCCGTGTAGAACTTCATGCCGAGTGCGGCCGAATGCGGCCCGACCAGGGCGACAGGCGCCGTGAACTCGCTGCAGGAACGCCCCCAACCGAATTCCGGGTCGGTGAAGGTGCCCTGGTGGCAATAGGGGAAGCCGAAGTGATCCTTGCCGGGCTGGGTGACTCGATTGAGCTTGTCCTCCGGCACGTCCTCCGACAGCCAGTCGCGCGAGTTCTCGGAGAAGTAGAGCTGCTTCAGCGTCGGATGCCAGTCCATGCCGACGATTTGGCGAATACCGTGGGCATAGATCTCGAGGTTCTTGCCGTCGAGGCCGACGCGATAGATCTTGGTATGCCGGTCCGACGGCATGCAGATGTTGCAGGGCGCGCCGACCTGGAAATAGAGGTTCTCGTCGGGCCCGACGGTCAGGTATTTCCAACCGTGCGGCTCCTCCTTCGGCAGACCATCGAGGATGACGGTGGGCCTCGGCGGACTGTCGAGATTGTCCTCGATCTTGTCGATCCTGGAGATCTGAGAGAGCTCGGCGATGTAGAGCGTGCCGTTGTGAAGGGCGATGCCGTTCGGCCGATGGAGACCGGAGGCTATCACCTTCACCTCGCGCTTGCCGTCCTTGGTGACGATGGCGTGCACCTTGTCCTGCACGCGGCTCGAGACGAAGACGGTACCCTTGTCGCCAAGTCGGAGCGTGCGTGCGTTGGGAACACCGGCGGCATAGACCTCGATCTTGAAGCCGTCCTTGACCTTGAGCTTGTCGAGCGGAAGCTTGTCCGCCGGTGTCGGCAGCGGCGGCGGTGCGATCGGCGCCAGCTTGGACTCGGCGAGGCCCGCAGCCATGCCTTGCTG
>JAEZHS010000255.1 GCA_023436825.1 Pseudomonadota bacterium
GTCCGGAAGAGTATGAATCAGAAAGACCAACCGACCGGCGTATCGGGACGGAAGACCACCACGCTCTTATCGCCACCCGGAACGTCGATGCGTTCCGGGGCGTCGAGGGTCCCTGCTCGCAGGGTGATACGCTCCTCGTTAGGCAGGAGCCCGTAGAAGCGCGGGCCGTTGAGGGAGGCGAAGGCCTCGAGCCGGCCGAGCGCATCCTCCTCGGCGAAGACCTGGGTGTAGACCTGCATCGCCACCGGCGCGTTGAAGATGCCGGCGCAGCCGCAGGCGCATTCCTTGGTGTCCGCGGTGTGCGGTGCTGTGTCGGTGCCGAGAAAGAACTGCGGACTGCCCGAGGTCGCGGCGCGCCGCAGCGCCAGGCGATGCTCCTCGCTCTTGGCGATGGGCAGGCAATAGAGATGGGGACGGATGCCGCCCTTGAAGATGGCGTTGCGGTTGTAGCTGAGATGATGCGGCGTGATCGTGCCGCCCATGCGCTGGCCGTTCGCTTCGACGAACGCCACGCCCTCCTTGGTCGTGATGTGCTCCAGCACGACCTTCAGCCCCTGATGCCGGCGCAGCAACGGCGCCAGCACCTTGTCCAGGAACACCGCCTCGCGGTCGAAAATGTCGACGTCGGCGTCGGTCACCTCGCCGTGCACGAGCAATGGCATGCCCGCCTTCTCCATCGCCTCGAGACCGCGGGCGATCTTGTTCATCGAGGTGACGCCGTGCGCCGAGTTGGTCGTCGCGTGTGCGGGATAGAGCTTGGCCGCCACCCAAACGCCCTGCTGCTTGCCGTTGGCCAGCTCGACCGGATCGGCATCGTCGGTCAGGTAGCAGGTCATCAGAGGCTCGAATTTGAGCCCGGCCGGAACCGCTCTGCGGATTCTGTCGCGATAGGCCGACGCTTCCGCGATCCGGACGACCGGCGGCACGAGGTTGGGCATGATGACCGCGCGGGCAAATTGGCGCGCCGTATGCACGGCGCAGGCCTGCAGCATCGGCCCGTCGCGCAGATGGACATGCCAGTCGTCGGGGCGGCGGATGGTGATCGAGCCGGGCAAGGTCATGATGCGTTTTCTACGCTTGCCCCCGGGCAGGCTCCAATGTTGATTGCGGGCATGAATGAACTGAAAGAGGCGATCGCCTTCGCCAAGGCCGCCGAGTCCAAGTGGCCCTCGAGCATGAAGATGCCGGACGGCCAGTTCGTTATGACCTTCGATTCGGGCGAAAAAGCCCCCGACAACGAGGTGCTGGGACCGGTGACGCCGCGTGGCGGCCACGCGGGCATCGTCTATCGCGGCGGCAAGGTCTTGGCCGAATGGGGTGACGTGGCGCGTCCCGACATGACCTTCAGCGTCGCCAAAAGCTTCCTCGCGTTGCTGGCGGGCCTCGCCGTCGGCGACGGGCTGATCAGGGACCTCGACGACAAGGCAGGCCCCTCGGCGCTCGATGACGGCTTCGCCAGCGAGCAGAACAAGGACATCACCTGGCGGCATCTCCTGACCCAGACCAGCGAATGGCAGGGCACGCTGTTCGACAAGGAAGACCGCATCGACCACAACCGCGTGGTCGGGCTCGCCGTCGCCGAGGCGCCCAAGGGCACGCGGCGTCAGCTCAAGAAGCCGGGCACGTTCTATGAATACAACGACGTGCGCGTGAACCGCCTGTCGCTGTCGCTGCTGCAGCTCTTCAAGGAGCCGCTGCCCTCGGTGCTGAAGCGGCGCATCATGGATCCGATCGGCGCCTCGCAGGACTGGAAGTGGGACGGCTATCGCAACTCGACGGTCACCATCGACGGCAAGCCGATGGTCTCGGTGCCGGGCGGCGGCCATTGGGGCGGCGGCATCGTGATCTCGGCGCGCGATCTCGCGCTGATGGGCCTGCTGGTGGCGCAGGGCGGCGTTTCGGACGGCAAGCAATTGCTGCCCAAGGGCTGGACGGACGAGCTGGTGAAACCCTGCCCTGTCGCGCCGTTCTACGGGCTGATGTGGTGGCTCAACACCGACAGGCGGCAGTTCGCGGCCGCGTCGGAGCGCAGCTACTTCGCCCTGGGCTGGGGCAGCCACATCGTCTGGATCGATCCGGACAACGACCTGGTGACCGTTCTGCGCTGGATCGACCGCAAGCAGGCGCCGGGCTTCGTCAAGCGGCTGCTGGGGGCTCTCGACAAATGAGCCTCGACTTCTCGGCCGCCCCGCGCATGCCGGACGGCCGCACCGCCGCCGAGCACATCGCGGCCGTCGAGGCCACCGCGTCGCGCAAGGTGCGCGTACCGATGGGCAACGGCGGCAAGATGATGTGGCACGTCTGGGAGGAGAACTCCGGCAAGCCGATCCTGCTGCTGTTCCACGGCGGCTCGGGCTCGTGGATCCACTGGATCCGCAACGTCCAGCCGCTGTCGCAGCATTTCACCATCTACGCCGCCGACCTGCCGGGCCTGGGCGACAGCGATCCGCCGAACGACGTGCGCGACGTCTGGTCGGTGACGCATTGCGTCGAGACCGCGATGAAGGAACTGCTGCCGACGGCCGCGGACTTCGCCATCACCGGCTTCTCCTTCGGCGGCATGGTGGCGGGACACATCGCCACGCTGTTTCCCGAGCGCATCCGCCGCATCGTCATGGTCGGCGCCGGCGGCCTCAAGGCGACGCGCAAGCCCGGGCCGAAGCTGCGCAAGCTTCTGGCCGAGATGCCGGCCGAGACCTTGGCCGCCGAGGCGCGACGCAATCTCGAGATCCTGATGCTGCACGATCCTGCCAACGTCGATGGCGTCGCCATCCACATGCAGATCATGAACACCATGCGCGCCAAGACGCGCAGCCGCAACATGGGGCAGGCCTTCAAGCTCAGCGAGGTGCTGCCGCGGGTGAAGACGCCGCTCACCGGCATCTGGGGCGAGTTCGATTCGACCACCTATCCGCACATCCAGGAACGAATCGACCTGTTCCGCGCCCTGCAGCCCGACTTCCAGATGCACGTGATCGAGGGCGCCGGCCACTGGGTTGCCTACGAGGCGGCCGAGGCGTTCAATGAGAAGCTGATACACGTCCTGTCTTGATTCGGACCGCGGGCCGGCCCCCCCCGCCCCCCCAAA
>JAEZHS010000257.1 GCA_023436825.1 Pseudomonadota bacterium
TTACCGCGACCTCCTTGCGCGCTCATGAATCTGAGCGAGCTGGAAGCTCGCGGTCCGAAAGAGCATGAGCGGGCCTGAAGACCGGCGGTCCGGCAAGACTTAACGTGTCGCCCGGCGCGAATCGAGCCAGACATTCGCCGCCGCCGCGCCGACCACGATGACGCCGCCAAGCAGAGTCAGGTCGTCCGGCTTCTCGCCATCGAACAGCCACACCCAGACCGGGCCCAGAACCAGCTCGAGCAGGCCAAGCAGGGCGGCCTGGCCGGCCGGGATGCGCTTCAGGCTGGCCATGTACAGCAACAGGCCACCGGCGAGCTGGCCGGGGCTGAGCGCCAGCAGCCAGGGCAGCTGCTGCCAGGTGACATTGGCCGGCTCGGCGAACGGCAGGGCGACCAGGCCCGAGATCACGCCGGCCAGCCAGATCGCCGGCGCCATGCCGACATCGCGGCGATGGCGCACCACGACGTAGTTGCCGCTCATGCAGATCACGACGATGAACGCCACCGCCATGCCGGCGAGCGCGCCGGCCTGCACCGACCCTGCGACGCTGATGGCGAGGCCGACCACCGCAGCGGCCATGGTGAGGATCGTGTGACCATGGATCGGCTCGCCGAGGAAGAAGCGCGCCAGCAGCGCGGTGATGAACGGCGTGGCGCCGAACATGAGCAGCACGTTGGCGACGGGCGCCAGACCGAGCGCGAGGATGAAGCTGACGAAACATCCGGCAAGCAGCACCGCGCTCGCGAGCAACGCGAGCCCGGCGTTGCGGACATCGATCAACACGCCGCGGCGCTGCAGCAAAAGCAGTGGCAGCATTGAGGCAACCAGCAGGGCCGACCGCCAGAACGACACATCCCATGCCGGCAAATGGATGTGGCGCACGATCACGCCCGCCGTGCTGAAGATCGCCGCGGCGCCGATGGCACAGGCGATGCCGACCGCGGCGGCGGAACTCCGGGAAGTGGCGCGCGTTTTCATGGCAAGAAACTGTGAATACGGATCCGACGTGCCCCCGTCCATCGATTCCCTCGAGCTGCCGCCATTCAGGCCACGCTTTCCGTGGTGGAGCGCCGACCTGCAGACGATCGCGGTGCTGCTCGGCACCTATCAGTCCGACATGTCGCCCCATGCCAGCGAGCGCGTGTGCTTCTGTATGGCGGACCGCAGCGGCGACATTCTGGTGGGCATGCTCGACCGGCCGGCGATACCGAAGGAAGGACGCCCCTTGGTCATTCTCGTACACGGCTTCACCGGCTGCGAGAACAGCTCCCATATCCTGAACGCCGCGCACCATCTGCTCGATCTCGGCTATCGCGTGCTGCGACTGAACCTACGCGGCTGTGGAGCCTCGCGCCCGCATTGCCGCGAGCACTATCACATCGGACGCACCGCCGACTTCCGTCGCGTGCTGTCGCAACTGCCCGACGAGCTCACCGACAACGGCGTGGTTGCGGTCGGATATTCGATGGGCGGCGCGATGATGCTGAAGTATCTCGGCGAGGAGGGCGCGTTCTCGCCGCTGCGGGCGGCCGCCACGATCTGCGCGCCGCTCGACCTGGCGCAGACCTGCGAGCACATGCTGCGGCCGCGCAACTGGCTCTATCACAATTACATCCTGGCCGATCTCAAGAAGGAGACGCTGGGCGAAGGCGGCCGGCTGTCGGGCGAGGAACGCGAGATCGTGCGGACGGCCAGGACCGTCCGCGAATACGACGATCGCTTCATCTCGCCGCGGTACGGCTTCCGTGGGGCCGACGACTACTACGCGCTGTGCACGCCGCTGGCCTACATGCCGGAGATCCGCGTGCCCACCCTGGTGCTGGCGGCGAGCGACGATCCGTGGATCCCCGTCGGCTACTATCGCGACTTCAAATGGTCCGACAATCCCTCGCTGCTGTCGGTGATGGCCGAGGGGGGCGGGCATCTCGGCTTCCATTCGGCCGACAGCAACCGGCCCTGGTGCGACACGGTCCTGGAGAAATTCCTGGAGCGGGTCTGATAGACTTTCGGGCGTGAGCCTGCGACCCGACCTGCCTCCTTTCCAGCCTCGCTTTCCCTGGTGGAACGGCGACCTGCAGACCATCGCCAACCGCTTGCGCAGCGCCGGCACGCTGGCGCCGCACAGCAGCGAGCGTCGGACGTTCCCCTTACCCGACGGTACGGGCGATACGTTGCTGGCGAGCCTGGATCGGCCGGCAGCGCCGCGCGCCGGCGCACCGCTTGCCATTCTCGTCCATGGTCTGACCGGAGCGGAGGACAGCCGGTACATCTTGAGCATGGCCCGCCTGCTGCTCGATCGAGGCAGTCGCGTGCTGCGACTCAACCTGCGCGGCGCTGGCCCCTCGCGTGCCTTCTGCAGCCAGCACTACTACGCCGGCCGCAGCCAGGATTTTCGAGCGCTGCTGTCGGTGTTGCCGAAGGAACTGACGGCCGACGGCGTGGTCGCGGTGGGCTACTCGCTGGGCGGCGCCATGCTGCTGAAGTACCTCGGTGAAGAGGGCAGGAGCGCACCGCTGCTCGCGGCCGCCAGCGTGTCGGTGCCGATCGACCTTGCGGTCACCTGCCGTTACATGATGCGGCCGCGCAATCGCCTGTATCACCGCTACATCCTCGATCAGATGAAGATCGAGGCGACAGGCGAGGGTGCCGTCGTCTCGGCCGCCGAGCGCGCTGCCATCATGGGCTCGCGCAGCGTCTGGGATTACGACGACGTCTTCATCGCGCCGCGCTACGGCTTCGCCAGCGCCGAGGACTATTACGAGCGCTGCCGGCCGACACGGTTCATGGGCGGCATCGGCATCCCGACGTTGGTGCTGGCGTCATTCGACGACCCCTGGATACCCGGCGCGCTCTATCGGGAGTATGATTGGGAGCTGAACCCGTCGCTCTCGCCGGTGCTGACCGAGCACGGCGGCCATGTCGGCTTTCATGGCATCGGCAACCGCCAGCCGTGGAGCGACCTCGTTGTCGCGAGGTTCTTCGATGTTCACCGTTAACGAGTCGGATCCGCTCACCTATATCCTCGGCACCGTCACCATGCTGATGGCCCTGCTGCTGGCCTGGCGCGGCTATCGCCATCTCGCCCGCGAGGACGAGGAGCGCAAGAAGGCCAAAAAGCGCCAGGAGGAGCCCTAACGGATGGTGACCGGCTCGGCCGGCGGTCCATCCTTCAGCAACGCCTGCAGTTGCGCCCCGAGATCCAGCGGCTCGAAGCGTTCCCTGGACGCGGCGATCTCGTCGGCCCGCCACCAGCGATGGCCGAGCGTCCAACTGCGTTCGCGCTCGTCGAGACCGGAGGTGTCGATCTCCGTGCGCTCGGTGCGGCCAAGGAAGAAGCGCTCGCGATGCAGCACGTCCTTGCCGCGCCAGCTCATGTGCCGCTCGCGCTTCCACACCCAGCGCACGGGCCCGTCGACTACGATGGCGGTCTCCTCGCGCGCCTCGCGCACTGCGGCGTCGGCGTATTCCTCGCCGGGATCGACGAAGCCGCCGATCATCACCCAGAACGGGTCTTTGTGCGGGTTCGCGGGGTCGAAGACGCCCGGATCGTGCACGTTGAACAGGAAGAGGCGGTCGTCGGGATCGAGCAGGATCAGCCGTGCCGAGGGACGTTCGATCATTTCGGGGCGATCATTTCGGGGCGATCATTTGCCTTTCAGCAGCCTCGCGGCATCGACCGCCCCGTAGGTCAGGATGCCGTCGCAGCCGGCGCGCTTGAAGCCGGTCAGGGTCTCGATGAGGACCTTGTCCCAGTCGAGCCAGCCGCGGTCTGCGGCCCCCTTCAGCATCGCGTACTCGCCGCTCACCTGGTAGGCGTAGGTCGGCACGCCGAAGGCGTCCTTCACGCGGCGCACGATGTCGAGGTAGGGCAGGCCGGGCTTGACCATCACCATGTCGGCGCCTTCTGCGATGTCCAAACCGACCTCGCGCAACGCCTCGTCGGAGTTAGCGTAGTCCATCTGGTAGGTCTTCTTGTCGCCCTTGAGAGCGCCCGAGCTGCCGATGGCGTCGCGGAAGGGATTGTAGAAGGCCGAGGCGTACTTGGCGGCGTAGCTCATGATCTGGGCGTGGATGTAGCCCTTGGCGTCGAGCGCCTTGCGGATGGCGCCGATGCGGCCGTCCATCATGTCCGACGGCGCCTGGATGTCGGCGCCGGCCTCGGTCTGCACGATCGCCTGCTTGACCAGGGCCTCCAGCGATTCGTCGTTCTGCACGTAGCCGTCGCGCACGATGCCGTCATGGCCGTCGCTATTGAAGGGATCGAGCGCCACGTCACAGACGACGCCGATGCCCGAGACGTGCTTCTTCACCGCCGTGATGGCGCGGCAGACCAGGCCGTCGGGGTTGTAGGCCTCGCGCGCGTCTGGCGTCTTCCTGGCGGGGTCAGTCTCGGGGAAGATCGCGACCGCCGGGATGCCGAGGTCTCGCGCCTGCTTGGCGGCTTCGACGAAGAGGTCGACCGTAAGGCGATCGACGCCCGGCATCGATTCCACAGGTGTGCGGGCATTGGTGCCTTCCTGCACGAACACCGGCCAGATCAGATCGTCGACTGAGAGCCTGGTCTCGGCCACAAGGCGGCGCGACCAGTCTTCGCGGCGGTTACGGCGCAGCCGCGTCGTCGGATATCGGCCCAAGGTCGTAAAACGTTTCCCCATGGCGCCCGTTTATAGCGGCTCAGGCCGCCGGAAGGCGACGGCGATAATAGGCATTGGGTCGCACCCCGTCGGCCATGTAGCCGCAAAAACCCGCCGCCAGGACGGCCTCGGCCAGAAGGTCCACCGCCAGCGGCCAGCCAGCCTGGCTCCACAGCGCCACGGCAAAGCGCCAGGCGATCCAGGCGACGAAACCGGCGCTGGCGACCAACGGCGTCGCCGGCAAGCGCAGCAGGGTCATGAC